>SKUG01000104.1 GCA_007122215.1 Thermoleophilia bacterium
CCCCCTGTACCTGATGCTCATCCCGCACACCGTGCTCTTTGCCTCGACCGAGGAGGCGCTGCGCTTTGCAGGCCACGTGCTGGGCGCGCGTGGCGACATCGTCGAGGTCCCCGAGGGAACCCTCTACGAGCTGCGCGGCGGACAGGTCCGCCACCTGATGCGCTACCAGCCACAGCCCTTCACCGAGAAGGACCCGGTCCCCTACGACCACGCAAGCCCCCAGGCCCGACTGGCTCGCCTGAAGGTGCTCGAGGAGGCCTTCGGCGGTACCCTGCCACACGACCTGGGTGAGCACTGGCTCGCCGGCTAGTCCCGCCCGGCATGGACTGCAGGTTCCACGGCGTGCAGCCCCTGGCGCTGCCCCGCAGCTGGGCGACGAACCCGCGCCTGCGCAGGTCTTCCCGACACCCCTGCGCGTCTGCTAGAGTTTGGGGACACTGCGGGTGTAGTTCAGTTGGTTAGAACGCCGGCCTGTCACGCCGGAGGTCGCGGGTTCGAGTCCCGTCACTCGCGTTTCGATCGCCCCGCCGTAGTCCGTGGGCAGCTCCGCCCGGCGAGTTCCGTCCCGTCTCCCCCGCTTCGTGGCGCCTGCAACGGGCGCGCCCGCAGGTTCAGCGATCCCAGTCGAGCAGCTCCGCGATCCCCTCTGTCACCTGCTCGAGGTCTGCGGCGGTCGTCCACGCACCGATGCTGATCCGGATCGCCGGGCCGTGTGGCAGGTCCCGCACCAGCACCCCATGCTCGGCCTCGAGCCCATGCACGAGCTGCCGCGCGTCCACGCCATCGGCCAGCCCGAGCCGCAGCAGGTGCGCGCTGCCATCGAGCGAGACCAGCTGTCCCGGCTCGTCGAGGTGGCGGCCCAGCAGCTCGCGCGCATAGGCGTTGAGGCGCCGCACGTGGGCAGCAGACCGCTCAAGGCCCACGTCCTCGAGCAGGAACCGCAGCGACTCCGCCAGCGCGGCAGCCTGTGCCGGGGACTCCTGCGCGAACTCGAACCTGCGCGCATCCCGGCAGAGGGAGCTGGTGAGCGCCTCCTGGGGATTGGTGGTCGCCATGTATCCGGCAACGGTGATCCGCCAGGCGCCGGGATCGGCCAGCACGAGCGCACCGGTGCCCGACGGCCCCAGTGGCCACTTCTGCCCGGATACCGTGTAGGCATCGATGCCCCAGGCATCGAGCTCCACCGGGAGTGCTCCGGCCCCCTGGGCGCCGTCGATGATCGTGCGCACGCCAGCTGGCACGAGCCGCGCCAGCGCCGGCAGGTCGAGCTCGGCCCCGTCGAGGTAGCAGACGTGTGAGGCTGCCACGGCCAGGGTCTGCCCGTCACAGGCCTCGGCCAGCCGCTCGGCCAGCTCCACCCCGCCCTCCCCGAAGGGAACGGTGCGGACCTCCACGCCGAGCCGGTCCTGCAGCATGCGCAGCGGGCCCAGCAGGCCGGGATGCTCGGCGTCGGTGGTGACGATCGATTCCCCCGGCAACGCATCGAGCCCCCACAGCGCCGTGGACAGCGCCACGTGGGTGGCATGCATCAGCGCCACCCGGTCCGGGGCGCTGCCGGTGAGGTCGGCCAGCAGCGCCCGCAGGTGCGCCTGCTGCTCGACCAGCTCCTCGAAGAACGTCGAGCGGCTGCGCGCGCCGGCCTCGCGCTCGAGCCCGAGCTCCAGAACCCGTCGGGTCCGGCCCGGCAGCGGGCCGAGGAACCCGGCATTGAGGTAGGCGTGCTGCTCTGTGGCAGGCAGCGCGGCGCGGATGGCCGCAAGCTCCTCGGATGAGTAGGGCAGCGGCAGGGTCTCGACGGGGTCGTCCACGCACGGGACCCTACCGATGGGGCGCGTCACCGCCATGGGTGTCGGAGAGCCAGGTCGTGCAGTGGGCATGTGTTCCCAGCCCGAGGCGCTCGTACAGCGCGACTGCCGGAGCGTTGTCGCGCCCCACCCGCAGGACGACGTGGGAGGTCGTGTCGGCAAGCCACGACAGCAGCTGGCTGAGTCCGCGTGTGGCCAGGCCCTCGCGCCGGCGGGCCGGTGCCACCCAGACGTCGCTGATGCCCGCTGCCACCGATGTGCGCGCAGCGAGCTGGGCGGTGAAGGCGAGCGATCCCGCCACGCGCAGGCAGACGACGGCGTGGTTGTCGATGGCGATCCGCGCGGCCTCGGCGATGCGTCGGCCGTCCGCATCGTGCGTGCTGATCGCGAGCCCGTGCTCCTCGTTGATGGCTGCGATCCGGGCACGGGCGATGTCGAGATGGTCCTCGATCGTCGCGATCCCCATCCCCGGCAGCCCGGCAGCGTCGAGGCGAAGGTCCTCCATCCTCGCTGCCATCAGCAGCTCGTGCCGTGGCCGGCGAGCGTCTGCGCCGAGGCCGACGACGAAGGCATCCACCTCCTCGCTGAGGCCGCTGATCGCGATCCGCCCAGGCGCAGGGGACAGGTGCTGCCCGAGCGTGAGCAGCGCCGCGGGCTCACCCATCACCGCCATCGACAGGCCATCGTCGAGCGCGGCCGCACGCAGGGCCCGGTCGCCCGGAACCACGTGGACGTGGGGAACGGATGCCGTACCCCGGGCAACCGATGACAGGTCGTTGTAGGCGATCGGGTTCCGGGCCGCCAGTGCTGCCAGCAGGTCGGCATCATCGGCGGTGGCCTCGCGGACGCCCGACATCCCCGACCCCCTCCGGGTCAGGATCCCGAGCCGGACGAGCCGGAGCCGCCAGCGCTCCCGGACCCGCTGCCGCCTGCCGAGCCGCTGCCGGACGAGCTGGAACCGCCCGTGGAGCCCTCGCCAGCCGAGGAGCCGGCCGACGACGATCCACCCGACCCGCGACCGTAGTCGGTGCTGTAGAAGCCCGAACCGCGGTAGTTGATGTGTGCCGGGTGCAGGACCTTCTCGAGCACGGCCTCGCCACACGACTCGCAGGCCGCGGGCGGGTCGTCACTCATCCGCGCGAGCACCTCGAACTGGTGCCCGCAGGCAGTACACCTGTACTCGTAGATCGGCATGGCCGCGATTGTAGCAAGCAGCCGCCGCTCAGGACGCCTCGCGGGCCGCGGATGCCGATCCCGTCCGGGCTGCCGGCAGCTCCACGATGAAGCAGGCACCGCTGCCGTCCTCGCGGGCGGACTCGAACCGCACGCTGCCGCCGTGTGCCTCGACGAGCCCCTGGACCAGCGACAGGCCCAGTCCCGCCCCCTCCCCGGTGTTGCTGCCCGAGGACTGGTAGAAGCGGTCGAAGATCCGCTCCCGCTCGGACTCGGGCACCCCCGGGCCGGCATCGGCCACGCTGATCCGGGCACCGGCTCCGGCCGCCTGGATCCGCACCACCACGGGTGGCTCGCCATGTCGCAGGGCGTTGGCCAGGAGATTGCCGACGACCTGGTCGATGCGCAGCGGATCCACCTCGAGCTCCAGGCCGGGATCGACCTCGAGCTGCACGTCGCCCGGGCGGGTGGTCGCCACGGCCGCCAGGGCGCGCTGGGCGATGTCGTGGGCGCTGGTCCACTGGCGCTCGAGCTGCAGGGCGCCCGAGTCGAGCAGGCTGCGGGCAAAGAGGTCGCCGATCAGCGCGACCAGCGCGTCGGTACGCTCGTTGGCCACGCCCACGTACTCGCGGTGCTGCTCGCTGAGCTCGCCCGACATCCCGAGCAGGCCGAGCACGCCCTTGACTGCGGCCAGCGGGGATCGCAGCTCGTGGGCGACGGTCGAGAGCAGGTTGCGGCGCAGCTCGTCGAGCCGCTGCAGCTCGAGCGTGGTGTCACGCTCGCGCTGCACGACCAGCTGGGTGTGCAGCGCCGCACCGGCGATCGCCGCGACCGTGCGCGCATCCCGCTGGGCTGCAGAGCCGATGCGGCGGTGGGCGGTGACCACGCGCAGCTCGCCGATCGGCCCGGCCGGGCCGCTGATGGCCAGCCGCCAGGTCCGTGGATGCTCGGGCACGGTCCCCGAGCTGATCACGGGGGTGCTGGCACCGATGATCCGCACCTCGACCTCGTCGACGCCGAGCGAGACGTGGACGTGCTCGGCCAGCAGGTGGGCCTGCTCGTCGAGGTCCTGCGCCTCGAGCAGCTCGTGGGCGAGGCCGTAGAGTGCCGATGCCCGCTCGGCTGCCTGCTCGGCCTCCTCTCGCAGGCGCCTGCGGGCCCGGTCCTGCACGAGATAGGACGCGCCGAGCACGAGGATCGCCCCGAGCAGCAGGATGAACGCCCAGGTCGGGACGGTGCGTGGGGTGCTCGTGCGTCCGGCAGCGACCTCCCAGCTCGTGCCCGAGACCCGTTCACGCACGGCCCCGGCCTCGAGGGTGCCGATCAGGGCGGCGCCATCCTCGGCGACGAGCGTGAGGCTGGTGGCTGCCGGTCCCCGCTCGACCGCGAAGAACTCGCCGAGGGGCGTGGCCTCGGCATCGATCACGTTGATCCAGGCGCCGTAGCGATCCGAGGCGAGCGGCTGAGCCTGCGCGTAGAGCCGGCGCTCGTCGTCGAGCACGATCGCGCGCCAGGTGTGCAGCCGGGTCTCGCTGACCTCCTCCCCCACCTCCATCAGCTGGCGCGAGACCTCGCCGAGCAGCTCGTTGGAGGTGCCGATGATGCTCCCGCCGCGCCATCGCCAGACG
>SKUG01000268.1 GCA_007122215.1 Thermoleophilia bacterium
AGGGGCAGGCCAGATCGGTGAGTACGACTCCTGTTCATGGTCGAACCCGGGCACCGGCACCTTCCGTGGCAGCGACCACTCCCAGCCCAGCGTGGGCGAGCCCGGGCAGCTCGAGACCGTGGAGGAGCTCCGGCTCGAGGTCGTCTGCCACTCGCGGGAGGAGGTCGACCTCGCCGTGCAGGCGTTCGTCGCTGCCCACCCCTACGAGGAGCCGGCATACGACGTGTACGCCGTCTCCACCCCAACCTCCGGGGTCGGTGCTGGCCGGGCGGGGCGCTTCGGCGGGAGCCTCGACGAGTTCGTGCAGGCGCTCACCGCCCTCACGCGCTCCGTGCCCCAGGTCATGGCCTCGGGGCGCGACGTGCTCGAGCCCGCGAGCGAGCTCGCCGTGGTGGCCACCTGTGGTGACGCATCCGAGGTCGTCGATGCCGTGCTCTTTGCCGGGGAGCTCGAGGAGGCCGTGGTGCTCTGCACGTCCGCCGAGCCCGAGGCCCGCACGGCCCTGCGCGGAGACGGCCACTCGGTCGTGGTCGCGCCGGCCGATGCCCTGCTGCGCGTGCTGGCCGATCGCCTCGACATCGAGCATGACGTGACCGACGAGCTCTCCGACGAGGTCGTCGACCACGCTCGCCGCTCGATCGGG
Organism: Thermoleophilia bacterium; assembly: GCA_007122215.1. Classification (GTDB taxonomy): domain Bacteria; phylum Actinomycetota; class Thermoleophilia; order Gaiellales; family SKUG01; genus SKUG01. The sequence goes on from SKUG01000268.1 coordinate 644, forward strand.
GTGGAGGACCAGGGCACGCTGTGGGCCGGCACGAGCCAGCCCGTTGCTGCCGTCCACGACGACGGCGATGCGCACCTGCCCGCACCCGACACGCTCTACTTCGACGGGGGCTCGCGCGGCAACCCGGGCCCGGCGGCCTTCGGGTTCTCCCTGCTGTCTTCGGGTGATGAGGTGGAGGGCGCCGGGGACTTCATCGGCGAGGCCACCAACAACGTCGCCGAGTACACCGGGCTGATCGAGGGCGTGCGACGCGCGCTCGAGCTGGGCGCCACCCGCCTCGACATCCACTCGGACTCCGAGCTCGTCGTCAAGCAGGTCCACGGCGAGTACAAGGTCAAGAACGCCGGCATCAAGCCGCTGCACGCCGAGGCGCTCGAGGTGCTCGGCAGGCTCGACGAGTGGACGCTGCAGCACGTGCGCCGTGCCGACAACTCCCGTGCGGACGATCTGGTCAACCAGGCGCTCGACGCGCAGGACGTCACCACCGCCTGAGCGCCGCCCGGCCCGGATTCCAGGCGCACTCGACGCGCCGCTCCCGGGTGCGCTAATATCTGCAGGTACCGTGCGGGTGTAGCTCAGTTGGCTAGAGCGTCTGCTTGCCATGCAGAAGGTCGAGAGTTCGAGTCTCTTCACCCGCTCCTTGGAAACCGGCTGGAAACGGCCGGTTTTCCTGTGTCATGACCGGATGCTGGGCGCGCGGGATGCCCACAGCAGGCGCGCCGCGGCTCGATCAGGCCGCAGCCTGGCGGGCAGCGAGGTCGTCCCATGCAGCCTGGACGAGGTCTGCTGCATCTTCCATCTCCTCAGCGGGACGGGCCACGCCGATGCGGGCCGCCAGGTGGTAGCGGATGTCGTCGCGCTCGACCTCGAGCCGGTGGCTCAGCAGCAGCCGCTCGAGCACCGCAGGCAGGAACGGCTCGCGCATGTCGGCCAGCAGCACCCCGACGGTGTTGCGACCCAATGCGCCCACGGCGTCGGATGCGCGCAGCTGGCCTCTCGATGCCTCGACGAATGCCTGCGTGTGCCGCAGCCACTCCCCCAGCGAGGGCTCGTCGCTGCCTGGCTGCGGCGCGAACTCGATGATGGCGATGGCCATCCCGAGGTCCCGGCGCCGGGCCAGGGCGAGCGCCCGCTGGACCTGGTCGTAGAACAGCGCGGGCCCTGCGAGCCCGGTGTCGTCGTCGTACAGCGTCGCGATCAGGCGACGCACCTCGGTGCGATGATCCATGCAACCTCCCAGCACGTTGTATCGGCTGCAAGTGCACCTTCCTTGACCGTTTTCGACACATGGGGCACGGTGGAGGTGGTGTGAACGTCCTGCTGTGGGGGAGGCGACGTGCGACGCATGCGGATGCTGCTGGTGGCAGCGACGATGGCAATGGTGTTCATGATGGTGCCGTCCGTGGCCCAGGCCCACGTGGTCTGCTGGAACACCAGCGGGCAGCGCTGGTGCGCGACCGAGGCCAGCCACGGACCGAACTACCGGGGCTGGGCGTACGTCGTGGGCGGCACGAGCGTGCAGGCCTGGCGGCATACCGGCTCGGGCTTTGCCGCCACCACGGTCCGCGGGGGCAGCTGGCTCTACATCAGCCCCCACCCGCAGAACGGCTTCTACTGGGTCTACTCGCAGTCCTGGCGCAGCTGGGGCGTGATGCGTGATCGCAACCTGATGTACGCCTGGCGCGCCGGCTGAGGCGCATCGTCCGGCGTTTCGCTCGCTGATCCATGCCTGGCGTGCTGGCTGGAGTGTCCCGACATGCGTTCCGGTCGCCGGAGTGGCCCGTCCCGGCCGTCGGGGGCGTCTCGGCCTCCCGCCCGGAGAGCCTGCGCGGAATGATCCGTGGCGGACGCGTGGCGGCACGCCCCGGCAGCGGGGTCGTGGCCACGGACGAACGGACGAGCACGCCGAGGACGACATGGGCCCCACCAGCATGGATGCTGCGATCGATCGCAACCCCACCAACTCATTCATCCTGCTCCTGCGCGAGCAGGCCAACCTCCGCAATGCAGCGAGCCTGCCCCGCGGTCCCGAGCGCAAGTCGTTCGTGTGGGAGCGGCTGCAGGAGACGGCCCGTGCCAGCCAGCCGGACGTGCTCGCCGCGATCGAGGAGCTGCAGGCGGGCGGGCTCGTGCGGCGGGTCGAGACCTTCACGTCACCGAACGCGATCGTGGTGGAGGCCCCGAACGCGCGCGGTCGCAGCGAGCTGCTCGGCGCGCTGCAGGCGCTCGATGGCGTGAAGGCCATCCACGACGCCCAGCGCGGCACCGACGTCACCGAGCTTGCCCCCGAGACGTTCCCGCTGCTGCCCGACGATGAGCCGAGCTGGGGCCTCGATGTGGTCCCGGGATCGCTTCGGGAGCTGCCCGACTCCGGCACCCAGGGCCCGGCACTGCACGATGGGCCCGTGGACGGGCTCGAGCAGGCCTGGGGCGTGGAGCTGATGGGCGCTGCGCAGGCATGGGAGCGCGGCGCCACCGGCGCGGGCCTGGTCTACGGCTCGGTCGATACCGGGGTGCAGTGGGACCACGAGGCCCTGCGGCACGCCTACCGTGGATTCGATGCGGACAGCGGCGAGGTCTCCCACGACTACAGCTGGTTCGATGCGAACCTGCGCCCCAGCAGCGAGCCCCAGGACCGCAACGGCCATGGGACGCACACGATCGGGTCGGTGCTCGGACGCAGCGCAACCACGGCATGGGGCGTGGCGCCCGAGGCGAGCTTCATCGCCGCCAACGCGCTCACCTCGATGGGGACCGAGGGCATCATGCGCTCGCTCGAGTGGATGCAGGCCCCCACGCGCATCGACGGCAGCGATCCCGATCCCACCAAGGCCCCGGACGTGGTCGGGATGTCCTTCTGGAACGGCGAGCCCTGGGGCCGGCTCCACGAGGACTCCATGCGCAACCTCGCAGCTGCCGGCATCGAGCCCGTCAAGAGCGCCGGCAACCGCGGCCCTGGCCCCGAGTCGGTCACCTCTCCCGGACAGTTCCGGGACGTGCACACCGTCGCCGCGGTCGACCGGGACGGGGAGATCGCACGCTTCTCGTCGCGCGGGCCGAGCCCGCTGCGGCACGACCGCTCCACCCCCCAGTGGAAGCCCGACCTGGCCGCTCCGGGGGTGGATGTCCCGGCGCCGATCCCGGGGAACCGCTACGGCTCCAAGAGCGGCACCTCGATGGCACAGCCGCACGTCGCCGGAGCGATCCTCTCGGTGCTCAGCAAGCACCCCACCCTCGACGGGCGTGACCTTCGCCTCGCGCTGGCTGCGGGATCGATCGACGCCGGCGCCCGCGGTCGCGACCTCGAGTTCGGGTGGGGGATCAGCAACCTGCCAGCGACCCTCGACGCCGCCGAGGCGATCGAGCGGGGCGAGCGGCCCAACCCGACCAGCCGCGACCTCGCCGACGAGTTCGCCGACCGCAGCCGTGACGAGCCCCCGGCCGGCAGCTGACCTCCACGGAGCCAGGACTCACGCCACATGGCGGATGCCCAGCGAAGCAGGCTGGAAGGGCAGGCAGGTGATCCCCGCCGTGCAAGGCTGGTGAGGGCCAGCAGCGGACCCTCGACGCGACGGCGCGCTCAGGCGGTCTCGAGCGGCCCGTGGTCGTCGCAGTGGTCGCCGTGCGGATGGTGCAGGCGGCCGTCCACGAGGTAGTCGACGTGGTCGCCGTGGGGGACCTGCTCGTGCCCGCAGTCCGGGCCGTGCTCATGCCCGCCATGGGCGTCCCCGGCCACGGGCGCGCAGCCATCGGGGTTGGTGGCCGAGACCTCGATCACGTGGTCGTCGACGTGGTCGCCGTGCGGATGGTGCAGGTGGCCGTCGTGCAGGTAGTCGACGTGGTCGCCATGGCGCACCGCGGTGTGGCCGCAGTCGTCCCCGTGCTCGTGGGGGTGGTCTCCTGTGTGCGGCGTGTGCCGGTCGTCCATGTTGGCGCCTCCATCCAGCGGTCGTGTCG
>SKUG01000226.1 GCA_007122215.1 Thermoleophilia bacterium
CAGGGCGATTGGGCCGTGCTTCATCTCGCCGGCGGCGTACGCGTCGGTGGGGATGTAGCTGATCTCCTTGAGCTTGAGCGCGCCCTCGAGCGCGACCGGCAGGCCGACGTGGCGGCCGAGGTAGAGGAAGAAGCGCTGCTGGTGGTAGCGGTCGGCGATGGCCTCGATGTTCGCCATCCACTCCGCGTCCTCGAGCATCCCGCGCACGAGGTCGGGCAGGCCCTGCACGTCCGCGGTGAGCGCAGCCTGGTGGGCATCGCCGAGCACGCCCCGCTCCTGGCCGAGGTAGGCGCCGAGGATCAGCAGCGCGAGCACCTGCGCGACATGGGTCTTGGTGGCGGCCACGCCGATCTCGAGCCCCGCCCGGGTGTAGAGCGTGCCGTCGGCCACGCGCGTGGCCTGGGAGCCGAGGATGTTGGTGACGGCCACCACGTGCCCGCCGCGCTCGCGGGCGGCCTCCATCGCGGCGAGGGTGTCGGCGGTCTCGCCGGACTGGGTGATGCCGAGCACCAGCGTGTTGCGCGACAGCGGTGCGTTGCGGTAGCGCCACTCGCTGGCAAGCTCGACCTCCACGGGAAGCTCGGAGACCTGCTCGATCAGGTAGCGGCCCACGAGCCCGGCATGGTACGAGGTCCCACAGCCGAGGATCAGCACGCGCTCGATCGAGCGGGCACGGTCGGGCGGCAGGCGCATCTCGTCGAGCTGCACGGGCACGCCGCGGCGCATCCGCTCGCCGAGGGTGTTCTCGAGCGCCTCGGGCTGCTCGAAGATCTCCTTGAGCATGAAGGTCTCGAAGCCCTGCTTCTCGGCGGCGGCATCGTCCCAGTCCACGGGCGTGACCTCACGCTCGACGAGCGCCTGGTCGAGGTCCTCGAAGCGGGCGCCGTCACGCTCGACCACGACGATCTCGCCGTCCTCGACGAGCTGCACGTCCTTGGTCCACTTGAGGAACGCGGCGATCGCCGAGGCGATGTAGTTCTCGCCGGGGCCGCGGCCGACCACGAGCGGGCACTGGCGCCGCGCGCCGACGAGCATCCCGGGGTGGCGCGGGGACATCGCCACGATCGCGAAGTGCCCCTCGAGCAGCGGGTAGACCTCGCGCACGGCAGCGACGAGGTCGCCATCGTAGACCTTCTCGATCAGGTGGGAGACGACCTCGGCATCGGTCTCGGTGCGGAACTCGTGACCCTCCTGGGTGAGCTGGCGGCGCAGCTCGACGTAGTTCTCGATGATGCCGTTGAGCACGATCGAGAACTGCCCGGTGCAGTCGGAGATCGGGTGGGCGTTCTCGCGGCTGGGGCGCCCGTGGGTGGCCCAGCGGGTGTGGCCGATGCCGGTGGTGGCGTGCGGGCCCTGGCCGTTGCCGTCGACGGCCTCGCGCAGCTTGGCGAGGTTGCCGACCGCGCGGATGACCTCCATCCGCTGGCCCTCCTCGTCGAGCAGCGAGATCCCCGCCGAGTCGTAGCCACGGTACTCGAGCCGCTCCAGGCCCTGGAGGAGGATCTCGTCCGCCTCACGCGTCCCGACGTAACCGATGATGCCGCACATGTGGGTCCTTGCCTTGCGTCGCTCATGGGGACGCCACCGCGCCCTGCCTCCCCGCCCGCACGCCACGGCCGAGGCCCGCGGGCGCGCGAGGGACCCGTATTGTAGCCCCTGCCCGGCACGCGCACGTCACAGGCTGTCCGCCTCGCTATGCCGCCGCCAACCGATGCCCCTGCGGCCTGCCCGGAAACGTACGCAGAACGTACCTTTCCTGAGCACCCACCCGTCCACGCCTCAGCTTGCCCCTGCGGCCTGCCCGGAAACGTACGCAGAACGTAGCTTTCGCGCACACCGGTTCCTTCTCCAGTCGCTATCCGCATCCCAGGTGCGGCGTCACGATCTCGGCAATTCGCGGTATCTGGTCGTGCGTGACCCGCAGTACGGTGTATCCAGCATCAACCAGCAGCGAGTCACGGCGCGCATCCCGCCTGCGCGCCGAAGGGCGCGTGTGGCCAGGGCCATCGACCTCTACGACCAACATGTGTTGAGGCCACAACAAGTCAACCTCGATCGTGCCGTCGACTACCTCCACATGGTGGTTGAGCAACGGTTCGGACAGGCCTGCCCGGGCGATGCCCCACAAGGCCTGTTCCTCGAGGAGCGATCTACTCCCACAACTTCCGTCCTCGTAGAGTGCCTGCGCTCGGCGTAGCATGGCAACCTCCCGGGGGCGCCCTACGTTGCGCACGAGCAAGTCGTGGACCGCCTCCCTGTCATAGGTACCATGGAACGCTGCCTCGCTGATCATGCGCACGATCCGATACACGCTGCATGTACGCGCAACGTCCAGCAGCGTCCGGGAGACGCTGGTCACCGGTAAGTCCCCAACCATGACGATGTCCTCGGGCACCAGGGTCGTGCTCGTATGCATGGTGATGCGAGGACCGCCGCGCACGCGACGCTCGGAGAGCACGTGGATCGTATGAGAACGCGCCGTCCACAAGCCGTGCAGCTCCGAGGCCGTGTCGTGGCTCAGGCATGCTCCCGTTCCTGCTGCGAGCACCGCGGCCATGCGTCGTCCTTCAAGCGTTGTGGGAGGACACCCCACGGCATAGACGCCACGATAGACACGGTGCAGGTGCCCCGCACGCACACGCAGCACCACACCAGAGCTTGGCATGCCTAGGTCGCGGAGTTGCGCGGCCGAAACAAGTCCATGCTGCCTGAGGGCCAGCTCTACGACCCGCTCGTCCCGCAGTCTCGCCGTGCCCATCCTTCGTGCCCTTGTCCCACCCTGCGACATGCAGGGAATGTTGACGGCACTGACGAGCCGGCGAGTGTCAACCACGTGCCGATGCGATCACGCGAAACGAACATTTGGGTGCGCAAGAAAGGTACGCCATGCGTACCCGTTCGAGCAGGCCGCTCGGATGAGGAGCGACGGGGCCCAGCGGGTGCGCGGGAAAGGTACGCATTGCGTACCTTTCCGGGCCGGCCGCTGGGGCAACGGGGGCGCAGGTGGGGTGCGAGGGGATGCGACGTGATGCGATGCGGGGCGCCCGCCCTCAGGCCGTGCTGGGGGTGCCGAGCTCGGCGTCGACCACGTCGCAGAGGTGGTCGAGGACCTGCTCGCAGGTCGTGCGGGACTCGGCCTCGACCATCACGCGCACGAGCGGCTCGGTTCCCGAGGCGCGCAGCACCACGCGGCCGGCATCGCCGAGCTCGTGCTCGGCGGCCGTGACCTCGTCCCACACGCGCGTCGCGCCCGCCAGCATCGTGCGATCGGCAACCGGCACGTTGCGGAGCATCTGTGGCAGCCGCTCGATCGTCCCGGCCGCGGCCGAGAGCGGCTCGCGGCGTCGCGCAAGCGCGCTGAGGAAGAGCATGGAGGTGGCGATCCCGTCGCCGGTCTGCTGCACGGCGCTGTAGATCATGTGCCCGGACTGCTCACCGCCGAGCACCGCCCCGCGGCGGCGCATCTCGGCCACCACGTAGCGGTCGCCCACGTCACAGGTGTAGGCGGTGATGCCGGCGCCGCGCATCGTGCGGATCAGCCCGAGGTTGCTCATCTTCGTGCAGACCACCGCGTTGCGGTCGAGCAGGCCGCGCTGCTTGAGGTCGAGCGCGAGGATGCCCAGCACCGCGTCCCCGTCGACCTCGCTCCCCTGCTCGTCGACGGCCACCATCCGGTCGGCATCCCCGTCGTAGGCGATCCCGACGTCGTAGCCGCCCTCGGTGACCGAGCGCTGCAGCATCGCCAGGTCGGTCGAGCCACAGCCGCGGTTGATGTTGGTGCCGTCCGCGCCGGTGCCGATGTAGTCCGCGTGAATCCCGGCGCGTGCAAAGGCAACGCCGGCGGCCGGCCAGGCTGCACCGTTGGCGCAGTCGATCAGCACGCGCATGTCCTTCACGCGGTCATCGAGCAGCGACTCGAGCCGGTAGACGAGCTCGCCGGCATACACCACGCGCGCATCGTTGCGCCGCGAGAACCAGCCCACGTTGTCGCCGTCGACCAGCGTCTCAACCTCGATCCGCAGGAGCGCCTCGATGGCCTCCTCGTCATCGTCGGAGAGCTTCGTGCCGCTCGGGCCAAAGAGCTTGATGCCGTTGTCGTGGAACGGGTTGTGGCTCGCGGAGACCACCACGCCGAGGTCTGCGCGCTCGATGCCCATCAGCATCGACACTGCCGGCGTGGGGATGATCCCGAGGAAGACCGGCTCGCCCCCGACCGACGAGATGCCCGCTGCCAGGGCAGCCTCGAGCATCGCCCCGGAGCGACGCGTGTCGCGGCCGATGAGCACGCGCGGGTGCTTGGGCGTGCGCGCCTGGGGCCCCACCCAGATGCTGGCGGCGCGGCCGATGCCCAGCGCGAGCTCGCAGGTGATCTCGCGGTTGGCGACGCCACGCACCCCGTCGGTGCCGAAGAGGATCCGTCCCATGTCGCGACTCAGCGCTTGCTGAACTGCGGGCGCTTGCGGGCCTTCTTGAGGCCGGCCTTCTTGCGCTCGACCTGGCGGGTGTCGAGCTTCATCAGGCCACGCTTCTTGAGCTGGCGACGCACCGTCGGGTGGATCTCGCCGAGCGCCCGGGAG
>SKUG01000109.1 GCA_007122215.1 Thermoleophilia bacterium
AGGCAGTCGCTCGCGCCGAGCGGTCGGGCGCCGCAGGCGGCAAGGTGGCGGGCGGCCTCGGCCACGGCGTGGGCGGCACCTGCACGGGGGGTCGCGCGGGTCCAAGGGCCGGAGCCGTCGAGGGTGGCGGCCAGCGCGTGCTCGCCGAGGCTGATGATCCCGGCGCCGGTGCCGGGCCGGCGGATGGTGGCGCCCTGCACCTCGCTGTCGTACTGCTCGTGGATCCATGCGCGGCTGGCGGCGTGCTCGCTGCCGAGCAGGGTGATGAGCGCCTCGTGGGCGTGCGCGGGATCGCCGAGGTCGGGCACGCCGGCAAGGTCGGCTGGCTGCGCGAGCGGGACGGGTGCACTGAGGTGGCGCTGGCTGGGGGCCTGGCTGGTGAGCAGCGCCACGGGCAGCTGCGCGGCGATCTCGCCGGTGCGGCCGTCGTGGACGCTGAAGCTGCGCCCGCCGGTGACGGTGCCGACCACGCGTGCGACGAGCCCGAACCGCTCGAGGTGGTCGATGGCGTCCTGCTCATGGCCGGACTCGATGATCGCGACCATCCGCTCCTGGGACTCGGAGAGCATCACCTCGTAGGGGCTCATCCCGGGGGCCCTGCGATGGACCAGGTCGACGTCGAGGTCGATGCCGGTGCCGGCCCGGTCGGCCATCTCGCTGAGGCTGCTGGTCAGCCCGGCAGCGCCGAGGTCCTGCAGGCCGCGCACCCAGCCGGTCTCGAGCAGGGAGAGGCAGGCGTCGATGAGGAGCTTGCCGGTGAAGGGATCGGCGACCTGCACGGCTGCGCGGTCGGCCTGGTCGGGGTCGGCAGCGGATGCGAAGGTGGCGCCGTGGATGCCGTCCCGGCCGGTGGTTGCGCCGATCAGCAGGATCGGGTTGCCGGGGCCGTCGGCACCGTCCGGGGCGGGGTCGTGCCCGTCGATGACGCCGATGCACATCGCGTTGACGAGCGGGTTGTGGGTGTAGGAAGGGTCGATGTCGGTGGAGCCGCCGACGGTGGGCACCCCGATGGCGTTGCCGTAGGCGCCGATGCCCTCGACCATCCCGCCGAGCAGGTGACGGTTGCGGGCGGCCGCGGCCTCGCCGGTGGCAGTTGCGGCGGTGGCGGTGGTGGCGGTGGCGGTGGTGGCGGTGGCAGTGGCCACCTCGGCTGTTGCAGCATCGGCGGTGGCGGTGGCCACCTCGGCTGTTGCAGCATCGGCGGTGGCGGTGGCCACCTCGGCTGTTGCGGCATCGGCGGTCGCGGCATCTGCCTCGAGCGGGCCGACCCGCAGGGCGTTGAGCAATGCCACCGGGCGCGCGCCCATCGCCAGGACGTCGCGCACGATCCCGCCCACCCCGGTGGCGGCACCCTCGTGGGGCTCGATCGCGCTGGGATGGTTGTGGGACTCGACCTTGAACGCCACGGCGCGCCCGCCGCCGGCGTCGACGATGCCGGCATTGCCGCCGGGCCCCTGGATCACGTGCTCGCCGCTGGTCGGGAGCTGACGCAGCAGCTCGCGGGTGGAGCGGTAGCTGCAGTGCTCGGACCACATCACCGACACCATCCCGACCTCGCACCAGGTGGGGCGACGATGCAGGGCCTGGGTGACGTAGTCGTAGTCGAGGTCGCTCAGGCCCAGCTCGCGGTAGATGGCCTGGTCGGCGATCTCGTCCGGGGAGGGCTCGGCTGGCATGGCCCGGGCAGGGGTGCCGGCCGGGCCGCACTCCGGCTGGGAATGGGCAGGTGGCACGGTCCCCGGCAGCGGCCCGGGGTGGTCGACCGTGGCTGCTGCGGCATCGCTGGAGCCGGCAGGCAGCGCTGGTGGGTCGACCACCCCGGCGCCTGCCGGGTGGTGGTCGTGCGTGGTGGTCGTGGTGGTATCAAGGTGCATGGACGAGCTCCCGCTCGGGGGTGGTGGCTGGGTCCGGTGCGCCGACCGGATCCACATGACGCCGCACAGCCCAGCTGGCCAGGCAGCGCAGCAGCATGAGCCCGTCGCTGCCGTGTCCGCGGGTCAGGGCCGCGGCCCGCTCGGGGTGGGGCATCAGCCCAACGACGTTGCCGGCTGCGCTGGCGACCCCCGCGATGCCGCGGGCCGAGCCGTTGACCTCGCTGCCGGCGGCGTAGCGGAGGATCACCCGGCCGCTGGCCTCGAGCTCGTCGAGGGTCTCGGCGCTGGCGACGTAGCGTCCCTCGGCGTGGGCGATGGGCAGCTCCAGCCCGGAGGGATGCGGCGCTCGGAGGTCGGAGGTGGGCGGCTGCGATGCGGGCTCGACGGGGTCCACTGTCCGACCTGGGACCTCGAGGTCGCAGGTGAGGGGTGTGGACATCGCGGTCGCATCCAGCACGCAGGTGACGCTGCGACAGCTGAAGCGGCCGCTGGCGTTCTTCATGAGGGCGCCGGGGAGCAGCCCCGCCTCGCAGAGGACCTGGAAGCCGTTGCAGATGCCGATGATGGCCTGCCCGCGGGCAGCGGCGGCGCGCACCTCGGGCATGATGGGGGCTCGGGCTGCCATCGCGCCGCAGCGCAGGTAGTCCCCCCAGGAGAAGCCGCCGGGCAGCACGACCACGTCGTGGTCGAGCGGGCGGGCAGCGCCGGCGTCGATCACCTCGACGCGCAGCCCGACCTGCTCAAGCGCTCGCGCGGTCTCGCGCTCGCAGTTGGTGCCGGGAAAGCGCAGCACGGCTGCGCGGGGTGCCGGTTGGCTCACGGTGGGGTCCTGCCTTGCGGATGCTCGCTGGGTGGACGGCGGCGTCGTGCGCGCAGCAGGTGGCAGGTGACGGCGGGCATCCCGATCGGATGCCGCTCCCCACGAGAGGGGGTATGCCGGTTGGATGTCCCAACCCCTGACTCCTACGATTATGGGATCGCCGCCCTCCGGCGGCGCTTTGCCCAGTGTCACGAAGCCCAGCTGCCTCCTTGGCGGCTGTTGCCGCGCACGCTAGCAGGCGCGTCGGATGCAGGGCAAGCGGCACGCCTGGATCGATGTGGCACGGCAGGCGATACGCCCGCGCGGACGACACAGGCACCGCGCGATGGTCGCTGGCACCCCCACTCGCACGCGCCCGGAGTGCGTGCGAGTCCTGTTCCCCCACTGCCCCGTTTTTCCGCCACCTGGTGGCGGAAAAACGGGGCAGTGGGGGAACGAGTCAGTCGGGGAGGACCTCGATGTCCCAGGTCTCGAGGACCTCGTTGGCGAGCAGCTCGCGGGCGGCGGCCTCGGCGGCCAGCTGCGCCTCGGCCGGGCGCTGGGCGGCAACCTCGAACTCGACCAGCCGGCCGATCCGCAGGCCGCTGATGGAGTCGTGCCCGAGCTCGGCCAGCGAGCGCTCGACCGCCGCACCTGCCGGGTCGTGGACTGCGTCCTTGAGGCGAACGTGGACACGAACCCGCATCCGCCCCGCGGTCGCCGCCCCTGCCAGCGGCGGGGCAACGACGACCGTGGCCCCTGCCCCCGGCTCGCCCCGTGGGGCGGCAGCTGCATCGGCTGGTTCCTGCCGGGTGTCGGTGGCGGCGGGCGTCATGCCTGCACCTCGCCCGTGGCGGCAGGCACCCGCCCCGCGCAGATGCGCGCGTGGACCTCGTCGTAGGCAGCGCTGACCCCACCCATGTCGTTGCGGAACCGGTCCTTGTCGAGCTGCTGGCCGCTTCGGGTGTCGTGCAGGCGGCAGGTGTCGGGGCTGATCTCGTCGGCCAGCAGCAGCTGCCCGCCGGCGTCGATCCCGAACTCGTACTTGGCATCGACGAGCTCGAGGCCGAGCCCCTCGAGGTGCTCGCAGAGGATGGCGTTGACCTGCAGCGCCAGGGCTGCCAGCGCATCCACCCGGGCAGCGTCCGCGATGCCGAGCACGCGGATGTGGTCGCGGTTGACGAGCGGGTCACCGAGCTCGTCATCCTTGAGCGAGAACTCCACCACGGGCGGGTCGAGCACCAGTCCCTGGTGGATGCCGGTACGCCGCACGAGGCTGCCCCATGCGCGGTTGCGGACGATCACCTCCAGCGGGACGATCGAGACCTCGCGCACGAGCTGGCAGCTGGCGCTGACCTCGCGGACCAGGTGGGTGGGGATGCCACGCTCGGCGAGCATCTCCATCAGGGTCGCCGAGACCTCGTTGTTGACGACGCCCTTGCCGAGGATCCGGGCGCGCTTGTCACCGTTGAAGGCCGTGGCCTGGTCGGTGTACTCGACGAGCAGCTCCCCGGGGGTGTCGGTAGCCCAGAGCCGCTTGGCCTTGCCGGCATAGCGCGGGCCGGATTCCTCGTTGGCGATGTCGGGCAGGTTGGATGGGGCTGGCAGCGTGATGGTGTCAGGCATGGATCGGCTCCGTGGTGGCGGTGTGGCTGGCGGAACTTGTGGTGGTCGTGGAACTCGTGGTAGCTGCGGCGCTGCGCCGGGCGCGGGCTGCAGCGTCGGCAGCGAGCGTGGACTCCGCGTCGGCGCGCCGCGCAGCAGCCAGGCGCTCGGCGATCGCCGGATCGGCGGTGGCGAGGATGCGGGCGGCGACCAGCGCGGCGTTCTTCGCGTTTCCAATTCCCACGCAGGCCGCGGGCACGCCCGGGGGCAGCTGCGCGATG
>SKUG01000291.1 GCA_007122215.1 Thermoleophilia bacterium
GAGGTGAGCGTGGAGGCCAAGGAGGCCGTCATGCGCGAGCGGACCCTGTCATGGCAGTCATCCGAGGATGGCTCGTTTCGGCTCCAGGTCCGCGACTCGTCCACCGGGGCGGTGATCCGCGAGGTACCGCAGGACCGGATGCTGACACCTGCCGAGATCGCCGGAACCGAGCCCGGCTCCTACGTCGATGTCGCAGCCTGAGTCCCCGGTGGGCGCTCGCGCCGCGACTCGCCATCACCACGGCCTGGCACGGACGGGGTGTCGTACCGACGTCCCGCGCAGGTTGGTTCACGCTGCAGTGCATGCCGGATGCTCGGGACGTTCAAGGCAGCGGTGGCAGCCGCCGATGGTCCGGGCATGAGCTCCATGGGTCACCAGGCGTACCAGGCACGCGCGATCGAGACCGCGTCACCCGAACAGCTGACGCTGATGTGCTACGACGGCGCAATCCGCTTCATGCGGCGAGCGCGGCTGGCACACGAGTCAGGCGATCGCGGCAAGGTCTCCGAGAGCGTGGGCCGCGCCCAGGCGGTGATCAACGAGCTCAACGTGACCCTCAACATGGAAGCAGGGGGCGAGATCTCCCAGAACCTGAGGGACATCTACCTCTTCATCAACCGCCACCTCGCCACGGCCGTCATGGAGCAGCGCGTGGAGGCGATCGACGAGGCGATCGGGCTGCTGCAGCCGATCCGTGACGCGTGGTCGGAGTCGATGAACCTCGAGCAGCAGGCAGCATGAGCCGGATCCCACTGATCCAGCGCATCGTCCGGGACGGCGAGGAGCTGCTGGCAGCGATCGAGGCCGGCGACGATGATCGCGTGGACGCCCTCATGGCCAGCTACGATGCGGCCTTCGACGAGCTCATGACCGGCAGCGAGGCTGCCCCCCTGGAGGATCCGGAACGAGCCGCCCTGGGCGAGCTGGTGGAGGTCCATGGTGCGCTGGAGGCGGCGGCCCGCTCGCGCCAGGCCGAGTGCCGGGAGGCGCTGGGATCGGTCAGCTCGGCGACACGGCTGACCGCATACGCGCCGATCGCGACCTCGTCGCGGGTGCCACGCTACCTCGACCGCTCGGCCTGATCAGCCACCGCTGCGCAGCTGCTCACGCTGCACGTTGAAGACCACCCGTGCGAGCCGGTCCCGCTCGTCATCGGTGAGGTCCACGAACTGGGCACCGACCCGGCTCCCTGCCACGATCGGCTTCAGGAAGCGGACGATGAACTCCTTCTGGAAGGTCCACTCCGGCAGCTCCAGGGTCACCTTGCCGGTGACTTCCTTCTCCAGGTCAAACCGGGTGGAGAACCCAAAGCCCGTCGCCGAGAGGTCGCGCGTGCGGCCGGGAGCGGGCGGCCCCATGCCGTCGATGCGCAGTCGCATCGGGAAGCGCACGTCCACGCGCACGTCGCGACGGGCAACGCGGCCCTGCTCCTCGGTGGCCTGCTGCTCGCCCTTGAGCCTCTCCTGCTGGGCGGCCTCGAGCTGGGTCCGCTCGTCCTCCTTCGCCCGCAGCTCGGCGGCGAGCTCGGACTCGCCCAGCGGGTCCTCATCTTCCGGTGCACCGTCGAGGATCCACTCGTCATCGAAGTCGTCGGAGGTGTCAAAGGCGCGATCTGCCATCTGCCCCGGTCGTACCCGTCACGGCCCCATCCGATGCGCGCTGCCCGTGCGGCGGGCGGCTGCACGCACGTGCCGGGACGGGGGACGGAGCCGCAGCGCCCGGTAGGGTGGCGGCATGGCATCGGTGATCCAGACCTCGGGGCTGTCCCGTACCTTTCGCGGGCCGATCTGGCGGCCACGTCCGGTGGTGGCCGTGGAGGATGTCTCGATCGAGGTCCCGGCCGGACAGTCCGTGGGGCTCGTCGGGCCCAACGGCGCGGGCAAGACCACGCTGATGCGCCTGCTGGTGGGGCTGGTGCTGCCCGATGCCGGCACGGTGGAGCTGCTGGGGGAGCAGGTCACGACCCGCACGCCGCGGCGCCTGCGCGAGGTCGGGGTGCTGATCGAGGAGCCACGCTTCTACCCGTACCTGGGCGGCCGCGACAACCTGCGCATCATCGCCACCCTGCTGGGCGGCGGCGTCGCCGAGACGATCCCGCACGTGCTGCAGGCCGTGGGGCTGGCAGGACGTGCCGACGACCGGGTGTCGACCTACTCGCTCGGCATGCGCCAGCGGCTCGGCATCGCCCGCTGCCTGCTCGGCAGCCCACGCCTGCTGGTGCTCGACGAGCCCACCAACGGGCTCGACCCCGAGGCCATCGTCGACACCCGGCGGGTGCTCGCCGAGCGCGCCCACCAGGACGGCACCGGCATGATCGTCTCCTCGCACCAGCTCGCCGGCATGGAGCAGATGTGCGACCGGATCCTCTTCCTGCGCGATGGGCAGGTGGTGGAGGACCTGCTGCTCTCTGAGGTCCAGGCTGCCGCGGGCGAGGTGCAGCTCGAGGTCGACCAGCCCGCGGCCGCAGTGTCTGCGATCCGCGGTGCCCCTGCGATCCCTGGCATCGAGACGGCGGCCGCCACCGATCGGGACGGCATCGTGGTCGTCCCGCTGCAGGAGGCCTCCGCATCGGTTGCGCCGCTGACCCGCCTGCTCGTGGAGTCCGGCGTCGGCATCGAGCAGGTGACCCGCCCACGCCGCAGCCTCGAGGCCGCCTACCTCGATGTCTTCGGAACCGGCCACGGGCTGGACAACCCGTCCGGCAGCGGCCCTGCAGGCCCCGGCATCGGGGGCCAGCCATGAGCCAGGCGATCGTCGCAGAGCTGATGGAGCGCTGGTTCGCGCGCAGCCGCACGCTCGCATGGATGCTTGCGCCGGCGCTGCTGGTCCTCGTGTCGAGCCTCGCCGTTCGCGCCCTGGTCGGCCTCGACCTCGTGGCCGGGCCCCTCGACACCGAGACGCGTGGGCTGGTCGAGCCGGTGTGGGGTGTCATCGGTGCGGCATGGCTCGTGGCCGTGTGGACGGTCCCGCTCGTCGTGTCGAGCGCGCGCAGGCCACACCGGCACCGGGTCTTCGCCGCCCTGCTTGCAACTGGGGCCTCGCGCATCCACCTGCTCGCGGCACAGGTGCTGGTGGCATGGGCCACCGTGGTGCTTGCGCTGGTGCTCGCCGTCGGGGCTGCTGCGGGTCTCGTCCAGCTCGGCCCGCAGCAGCTCGATGCCGATGCGTGGCAGGAGCGCATCGAGGCGGCATGGGATGACGCCGGCACCCCACGGGAGCGTGCAGCGTTTGCCAACGGCAGCTACGGGATGTGGCGGTCCGGGATCGAATCGGTCCTGGAGCGCCGGGCCGGCGCGATGGCGGTGAGCCTGCAGGGCAGCTTCACTGATCTGTCCGCAGGCGATGTCGAGGCCACCCGACAGGCCTGGATCGACACCAGGTGGGGGGCAGGGACGATCGAGAACCCCGAGCCACGGGCGACCGTGCTCCTGTACGCACCATCCGACAGGACCGGGACCTCGGATCCGACGGGAGTCGTCGACACCGTTCGCTCAGCGTTCCCGGCAACTGACCTGAACGTGCACGTCCTGGCCGTCGATGCGGATGGCAGCGTGCAGACGCTCGCTGGCCAGGCGCTCGAGGATGCAGACCTCGCCGCGGCAGCCCTGGCTGCCGATGCCCGCGGCCAGGTCGAGTTCGATCACGTCGGCCCCGCATCACCATCCGATGTCGAGGGCTTTGTCCTGATTGCTCCGCGGGCCCTTGCAGGTGACGTGATCCCGGAGGTGCACGCCCAGCTCACGGATGACCGTGCAGACCTCGAGGCGGGCACACGCCTGCAGTTCGAGAACCGTGGCCTGCTCCCAGGGCTCCTGGTGACGGCGCTGCTGCTGCTGCCGTGGACGATCCTCATCCATGGCATCGCCACGGCAACCCGGCGCGGCACGATCGTCGCTGCCGTGGTCATCGTCGCCATCGGCGTGGTCGATGCCATGGTCGTCGAGCGATCCATCAGCCGCCAGGTCGAGCGGCTGTCGCCACGCGCCTTCGACGCCATGGACGAGGTCGTCGGCGACCCCGCACCGCGCCCGCCCGGCGTCACGGCAGCGGGCGGGGCAGCTCCGACCGTCACCGCACCCGGCGGGATCGGCCCGGCCACCGATCGCGTCCTCAGCTGGGCCTACGACGCCGACATCGTCGTGTTCACCGACGTCGGTGACCGGGCCTGGTCATACCGGATCGAGCTTCCGGGGCTTCCGGCATCACTGATGCTGCTGGGCGCCCTGGTGGGTGCAGCTGCCGGAGCCGGTGCGTGGCGGACGCTGCGCTCGGATGCCTGATGGGCAGGGCCGCGGGCTGACCGCACCGCCCGATGCGGACTCATCCCCGCCAATGCAAGATAACGGTCATTATCCTGCATTGTCGGCGTGTGTCCGTGGCTCGCGTGGGATGATCCGCAACGACTCCCCTGCAGGCATCGACACCCAGGCA
Source organism: Thermoleophilia bacterium (assembly GCA_007122215.1). Lineage (GTDB taxonomy): Bacteria > Actinomycetota > Thermoleophilia > Gaiellales > SKUG01 > SKUG01. Next base: position 4,432 of record SKUG01000291.1, read on the forward strand.
GGGACGACAGGCGTGTGGACACGGACGTGGAACCGGTGACGAGCGCAACGAGGATCGGCATCGCTGCAGGCGCTGCTGCCGGCACGCTGGCAGCGGGGACCAGCCTGC
>SKUG01000272.1 GCA_007122215.1 Thermoleophilia bacterium
CTCGCCTGCCACCACGTGGCCGCCCGCGCGGGCAGCCAACCCCCTGCCACGCTCGACCCGGGCGAGCTGCTCGACTGGCTCGCCGCAGCCATGCGGGACCTCCGCGCCATAGCAGCCCGGGGCAGCCGGCAGCCAGCCCAGCCGCCAGCGCCCGGGGACGCGGCACGTTCCGGCGCCCGACAGGTGCCCCTGCGCGTCGCGCCTCCCCGCGGCCTCGATCCCCGCTCGCGCCTGCTCGGTGCGGGCCTGCTGTCGGCAGCTGCGCTGCTGGCCGCAACCCCGGGCACGGCGCTGGTCGTCGTGGCAATCGCGCTGGGGTGTGCGTGGCGCGCTGCCGGCCGCTGGCGGGAAGTTGCCACGGCCCTGCGGCCGATCGCGATCCTCGTCGCGATCGTCGCAACGCTGCAGGTCGCGATCGGGGGGGATCCCCTCGTGCGCGTCGGGCCCGTCTGGCTCAGCCAGCCCGGGCTCGAGCAGGCAGTCGTGCTCGGCTCGCGGATCGTGACCTTCCTGCTGCTGGCATGGGCGGTGACGCGGGCCACCCCCAGCAGCCAGCTCGCCCACGCCATCGCCTCCCTGGTGGCACCCCTGCGCCTGCTGCGGGTCCCCGTGGACGACCTCGGTCGGGCGATCGCCCTGGGCCTCTCGTGGGTGCCGCAGCTCGCCGCCGAGTCGCGGCGCATCGAGGAGGTGCTGGTGGCCCGCGGCATCGACGAGCCAGCCTCGCGGCGGGACCGCGTGCTGCGACGGATGCTCGGCATCCGCCCCCTGCTCGTGCTGGCCTTCCGGCGTGCCCACCAGCTCGACGAGGCCCTGGCCGCCCGAGGCCTGCGAACCCGCGTCCGGGCCACCACGCTGCTGCCGCGCAGGCTCGCCCCGGCCGACGCCATCGCCGTGCTCGCGGCCGCGGCGGTAGCCTTCGCCATCCATGGACTCCAGCCCTGACACCGACACCGGGCTCTGGCACGCCGTGCTGGGGATCGAGTACGACGGGACCGACCTTGCCGGCTGGGCCCGACAGGTCGGGCGCCGCAGCGTCGAGGGTGAGCTGCTCGCCGCGCTCGAGGCCTGCAGCCTCACGGCCGAGCGCCACGCCTGTGCCGGCCGCACCGATGCCGGCGTGCACGCCAGCGCCCAGGTGGCATCCCTGGCCTACCGTGGCAGCGTCCCGCCCGAGCGCCTGCAGGCGGCCCTCAACACCCACCTGCCACGGGACGTGCGGATCGTCACCTCGGCGGCGGCGAGCCCTGGGTTCGACGCCCGCCGCGATGCCACCTCCCGCAGCTACGAGTACCGCGTGCTGGTGCGCCGCGCGCCCTCGCCGCTGCGGCGCCACCGCGTGCTCCACCACCCGCGCCCGCTCGACCTCGACCAGCTGCGGGCTGCCGCAGCCGCCATCCGCGGCCAGCACGACTTCACGGCGTTCACCCCGTCGCGGACCGAGCACGTCTTCTTCCACCGCACCGTGCTGGAGGCCGACTGGCAGGCCCGCGGGGACGAGCTCGTCTTCTCGATCACCGCCGATGCCTTCCTGCGGCACATGGTGCGCATCCTCGTCGGCACGATGCTCGCCGTGGGCACCGGCAGCTGGCCGCTCGAGCGCCTGGTCGGGCTGCTGGACGGCGCGTCCAGGTCCGCTGCCTGGCGCACCGCCCCGCCGCATGGCCTGTGCCTGATGGGCGTGGACTATCCGCCCGGGGCCGCCACGCGATAGGTTCGGCGCCATGAGCATGGTGGTCCTGACAAACGACGACGGCATCGACAGCCCCGGACTCTGGGCGCTCGCGGAGGCGCTCGGGGACCTCTGCGACCTCGCGGTGATCGCCCCGCTGCACAACCAGTCGGCGGTGAGCCACTCGATCACCCTGCGGCGCGCGCTCGAGGTGCACGAGCGATCGGTGCCCGGCGCCGGCGCTGCCTGGGCGGTCGACGGCACCCCGGCCGACTGCGTGCGGCTGGCCACGCTCGGGCTGGCCGGCGACGAGCTCGCGCTGATCGTCAGCGGTGCCAACCTCGGGCTCAACCTCGGCGACGACATCGCCTACTCGGGCACCGCGGCAGCGGCGATGGAGGCCGCCTTCAACGGCCTGCCCGCGATCGCCGTCTCCCAGCAGACCACCGAGCGCGAGCTCGGCTTTCCCCGCTCGGACCGCTACGACTTCGAGCTCGCACAGCTGTTCGTGCGACGGCTCGTGGAGATCATCCTCGACCCCGCCGCCGGCCTCGACCAGGTGATGCTGGGCCGCGAGGAGTCCACCGGCGCCGACAGCGACGTCGACGCCGCCCTCACCGGGGCTGCCATGCTCAACGTCAACGTGCCGGGCATCTCCCCGGCCGATGCGCAGGGCGTGCGGATCACCCAGCCCTGCCGGCGCTTCTACCGGGACGACTTCGAGGAGCATCCCGCGCGCGACGGGGTGCGCAGCTTCCGGGTCTACGGGCACGAGCCGATGCACTGCGAGCGTCCGGACACCGATGCGGTGGCGGTGCGTGACGGCTACGTGTCGGTCACGCCGGTGCGCCAGCGCTTCGACGATGCCCCGCTGCGTGAGCGCCTGCAGGTGCTGCACGGCCTGCACTGGCACGAGCACGTCGAGGGCGCGGGCCGGCCCTGATGGCGGGAGCCACTGGGCAGCACGGGGACGTTGCCGCGGCCCGGGCGCGGATCGGGGACCTCGTCGAGACCCTCAACGACCATGCCTGGCGCTACTACGTGCTCGATGCGCCGACCATCGACGATGCGACCTACGACACGCTGCTGGCCGAGCTGGAGCAGCTCGAGGCCGCCCACCCGGAGCTCGTGCGCGCCGACTCGCCCACCCGCCGCGTGGGCGACCGCCCGGCCAGCGGGTTCGCGAGCGTGCCCCACGCCCTGCCCATGCTCTCGCTGCAGAACGCGCGCGGGGCCGATGAGCTGGTCGCCTGGCACGAGCGCCTCGTGCGCCACCTCGCGGGCCAGCGCGGGGTCGACCCGGCAGCGCTCGAGCCGGCCCTGGAGTGGGTGACCGAGCCCAAGCTCGACGGGCTCGCCGTCCAGCTGGCCTACGAGCACGGCAACCTCGTGCGGGCGGTGACCCGTGGCGATGGCCAGGTCGGCGAGGACGTCACCCACTCGGTGCGCACCATCCGCAACGTCCCCCTGCGCCTGCGCGGCAGCGCGCCCGCCCTGCTGGAGGTCCGCGGGGAGATCTTCCTGCCGCGCAGCGGCTTCGCCCAGCTCAACGAGCAGCGCATCGAGCGCGGCGAGGACGTCTTCATGAACCCGCGCAACGCCGCTGCGGGCACGATCCGCCAGCTCGATCCCGCGGTGGCTGCCGAGCGGCCGCTGCGGTTCTTCGCGTACGGCTTCGGGCGGATCGAGGGTGCGGATGCGCCCGCCACCCAGGACGGGGTGCTGGACTGGCTGGGCGAGCTCGGGCTGGCAACCTCCAGCGAGGTGGCCGTGCATGCCTCGATCGGGGAGGTCGCAGAGCGCTGTGCCTGGTGGGAGCAGCACCGTGAGTCGATCGACGTCGACATCGATGGGGCCGTGGTGAAGGTCCGGGACCTCGTGCTGCAGTCCGAGCTCGGCAGCGTGGGGCGGGCACCGCGCTGGGCGGTGGCGTACAAGTTTGCGCCGATGACCCGCACCACGCGCCTGGAGGCGATCGAGGTCAAGGTGGGCCGCACCGGTGCCATCACCCCGTATGCGGTGCTCGAGCCGGTCGAGGTTGCGGGCGTCACCGTGCGCCATGCGAACCTCCACAACGCGCAGGACATCGCCCGCAAGGACATCCGCGTGGGGGACACCGTGATCGTCCAGCGCGCCGGTGAGGTGATCCCCCAGGTCATCGGTCCCGTGCGTGACGCGCGGCAGGGGAGCGAGCAGCCCTGGCAGGCCCCGCAGGCCTGTCCTGCCTGCGACACGCCGGTCGAGCCCGACCGTGAGGACACCGTCGTGCTGCGCTGTCCGAACGCGGCCTGCCCTGCCCGCCTGCTGCGCCTGGTCGAGCACTTCGCCGGGCGCCTGGCGATGGACATCGACGGGCTCGGGGAGCGGATCGTCGCTCAGCTCGTGGGGGAGGGGCTGGTCACGAGCATCCCCGACCTCTACCGCCTCACCGCTGCCGAGCTCGAGCGGCTCGAGGGCTTCCAGGAGCGCAGCGCCGCCAACCTCGTTGCCAGCATCGATGCATCCCGCACCCGGCCGCTGGGGCGGCTGCTCTTCGGGCTGGGCATCCGCCACGTGGGGGACCGCATCGCGCAGGACCTGGCCACCGCGTTCGGCTCGCTGGAGGCGCTGGCAGCTGCCTCGCGGGAGGAGGTCGAGGCAGTGGAGGGCATCGGTCCGGTGATCGCCGAGTCGGTGGCTGCCTGGTTCGCGGCAGATCCACCGCCCGTTGCCTGGCGTGAGCTGCACGAGCTCGGCGTCAACACCGTGGCGCTGCCCGAGGAGCTGTCGGCTCCCGGGGGCGGACCGCTCGACGGGGAGGTGGTGGTGATCACCGGCACCCTCGAGGGGATGTCGCGCAGCGAGGCGAAGGCCGCCGCCGAGGCC
>SKUG01000198.1 GCA_007122215.1 Thermoleophilia bacterium
GACCTGATCCGGGACACCGATGCCGTGCCCGCTGCCGAGTCGCTCACCTCCCCGGCACGCATCTTCCACGCCGGTCGTGACAACGTGGTTCCGCCCGGGGAGATGTTCCGGCTGGCACGGGCGCTCGATGCGACCTCGGTCGCCACCCTGTTCCGGGACGAGTACCACACCTGCCTCGGGCAGGCCGATCGGATCCTCGCCGAGGCCCTGACCTGGATGGATGCGCCGCTCGAGCGGCTGCAGCTGGCCCGCAGCAGGCGCCGACGGCTGCGCACTCCCCACCGGTTCCAGCGCCTCGGCGCCCCCCTGCTGATCCAGGAGCCCGGCTCGCTGATCCAGACGGCAGCGCGCCTCGAGGCCCGCTTCTGACGCATCGGCCGAGCCGTCCTCCCAGCGGCCGCCCTGCAACGCTGCCACGGTGCGGCCCCGACACGCAGGCGGACGACGGACGCAGCCGCTGGTGCTCGCGCGCAGCTGGATCACATGGATGGGGATGGGACGATGACGCTTGCAGGACCTGCACTGCTGCTGGGGTCCACTGCTGCTGCCACGGCGGTGACGGCAACCGCGGCAACGGTCGCCTTCGACCGGGCTGCCAGGCGCAACGCCGACCTGCCTGAGCGCGGCGACCGAACCGCCAACCGCAGCACGGCGGCGCTGGCCGGGATCGGCATCGCCGGCTTCGTGGGCGCCGGCATCCTGACGACCCGCCAGCCCGCGGCGTTCCCGCTGATCGGGGTCGGGTTCGGCACGGCTGCAGGGGCGCTGATCGCCCGCGGGGCCTACACCTTCCGCCACGGCGCAACGCCCGAGTCGCTGGCCAACGACGTGCTGCGCAGCTACGACCACAACCGCAACGGCCAGATCGACCTCGACACGCGCCGGTTCCAGCGCAACGAGACGTTGCGCAGCACGACCTCCTGCAGCGAGGACTCCCGGGGGCGCGAGACCTGCACCACCCGCATCTACTCCATCGACCGGCTCGTGCGCCAGGCCAACACCAACGGTGACAACGCCGTCACCCGCGAGGAGCTCGTGGGCTTCATCCGCAGCTTCTCCTCCAGCCCCGACGGGCGCCTGAGCCGCCACGACATGCGCACGCTCGACAGCGTCGCAGGCGAGCAGCTCGTCTCCCGCAGCCGCAGGGGCTGGTAGCCGGGCTGCGGCCCGTGCTCAGCCGGCGCCTGCCGTCGCCTGCACCGGTGCCGCGTCCAGCGCAGCTGCGAGGTCTGCGAGCAGGTCGTCGACGTGCTCGATGCCCGCGGAGATCCGCACGAGCTCCGGCGCCACCGCAAGCTCCGAGCCCTCGAGGGTGAGGTGGGTCATCGCCCCGGGCAGCTCGATCAGGCTCTCGACCCCGCCCAGGCTCTCGGCGAGCCGGAAGATCGTGGTGCCCTCGACGATCGCCCGGGCCCGCTCGACCCCGCCTGCCGGCACGAAGCTGAGCATCCCACCCCCGCTCGACATCTGGCGCATCGCGAGCTCGTGGTGGGGATGGTCGGCCCGCCCCGGATAGATCACCTGCTCCACGTCGTCGCGCTCGGCGAGCATGCCTGCCAGCGCTGCCGCGTTGGCGCCGTGGCGCTCCATGCGCAGCGGCAGGGTCTTGATGCCACGGCTCACCAGCCAGCAGTCCATCGGCCCCGGAATCGCCCCGACCGCGTTCTGCAGGAAGCGCAGGTCTGCAGCCAGCTCATCGTCACTGGTGACCAGCGCCCCGCCCACGACATCCGAGTGGCCGCCGAGGTACTTGGTCAGCGAGTGCACCACGACGTCCGCGCCGAGCGTGAGCGGCTGCTGCAGCACGGGCGTGGCAAAGGTGTTGTCCACGGCCAGGCGAATCCCCCGGCCTGCCGTGATCGCAGCCACCGCGGGGATGTCGATCACGTTGAGCTGCGGGTTGGTGGGGGTCTCGACCCACACCAGCCGGGTGCTGGGGCGGATCGCCTCCTCGAGCTCGGCGAGGTCCTGCAGCGACAGGAAGGTGAACGACAGGCTCGCATGCCGTGGCAACACCTGGGAGAACAGGCGCCAGGTGCCGCCGTAGACGTCGTTGACGCAGATCACGTGGTCGCCGGCATCAAGGGTCTGGAGCATGGTCGAGATCGCGGCCATGCCGCTGGCAAACGCGATGCCGTGGCTGCCTGCCTCCAGGCTCGCGAGCTGGGCCTCGAGCGCCCGGCGGGTGGGGTTGTCGGTACGCGAGTACTCGTACCCCTGGTGCTCCCCGACGCCCTGCTGCACGTAGGTCGATGTCAGGTAGACCGGGGGGATCACCGCGCCGGTGGAGGGGTCGGGCTGCTGCCCGGCATGCACCGCGCGGGTCTCGATCCGGTGGGAGTGGGAGTCTGCCATGGTGCTGCACCTGCGCTGTCGTGGTGGCTGTGGGGAGTGGGCGGCCGGCCCGGCCTGGAAGCTGGAGGTCGTCAGGTGGCGGCGCCCAGGGGCCCGATGCGCTCGGCAACGAGCTCGGTGGCGGGCCCGCCGCGCATCTGCTCGGCGACCTCCGGCTCGACCATGCCGTTGTCCTCGAGCCAGTCCGGGTTGTAGACCTTCGAGATGTAGCCGCGGCCCGAGTCGGGCAGCAGCACCACCATCCGCGAGCCCTCCGGCATCGTGCGCCCGTAGCGCAGCGCGCCGGCCAGCGCCATCCCACACGATCCGCCCGCCAGGATCCCCTCGACCCGCGCGAGCTCGCGGGTCACGTCGAACGCCTCGCGATCACCGACGACCTCCCAGTGGTCGACGATCTCCCGGTCGAAGGTGGTGGGCCAGAAGTCCTCCCCGACCCCCTCCACGAGGTAGGTGTGGACGTTGTCCTCGTCGGTGTAGATCGAGCCTTCCGGGTCGACGCCGACGATTGTGACGTCGGGGTTTCGCTCCTTGAGGTAGCGGCCGGTGCCGCTGATCGTGCCGCCAGTCCCCACGCCAGCGACGAAGGCGTCGATGCGCCCGTCGACCTGCTCCCACAGCTCCGGGCCGGTGGTGCGGTAGTGCAGCTGCGGGTTGGCCTGGTTGTGGTACTGGTCGGGCTTGCATGCGCCCGGCAGCTCCCGCGCGAGCATGTCCGAGACCGAGTAGTAGCTGCGCGGATCCTCCGGCTCGACGGCGGTGGGGCAGACGATCACCTCGGCGCCGTAGGCGCGCAGCAGGTTCTGCTTCTCGAGGCTGATCTTGTCGGGCATCACGAACACGCAGCGGTAGCCGCGCTCGAGCGCTGCCATCGCCAGCCCCACCCCGGTGTTGCCGCTGGTGGGCTCGACGATGGTGCCGCCGGGCTGCAGGCGCCCGTCACGCTCGGCAGCGTCGATCAGCGCCGGACCGATCCGGTCCTTGACCGAGTAGCCCGGGTTGAACATCTCCAGCTTCAGCAGCACCTCGCACGGCAGGTCCTGGCCGATGGTGCGCATGCGCACGAGCGGGGTGTTGCCGACGAGCTGGTCGATGGTGGGGAAGTCGCTCATGGACGGGATCCTACCGGGAGCGCGGCCCGATCACTGGCCAGGCGGGCTCCAGCATCCACCCCCGGTTTCCCGGTTGGGCCTGCCCGGGTCAGTGCCGGAAGGGTTGGGCCTGCCCGGGTCAGTGCCGGAAGCGTCGGCGCCCGGTGAAGACCATGGGGATGCCCGCCTCGTCGGCGAGCTCGATGACCTCGTCGTCGATCTCGGCACCGCCGGGCTGGATGATGCCGGCCACACCCGCCTCGATCGCGAGCTCGGGCGCGTCACCGGCGAGGAAGAACGCATCGGAGGCGAGCATCGAGCCCTTCACCGAGTCCCCGGCCTTGCGCAGCGCCGCGGCGATCGAGTCGAGCCGGTTCGGGTTGCCACCGCCGATCCCCACCGCCTGCAGGTCGCTGGCCAGGACGATCGCGTTCGACGGCACCCACTTCACCACCCGCCAGGCAAACAGCAGGTCGCCCCACTGCTGCTCGGTCGGCTCGGTGTCGGTGACGACGGTCATCATGTCGCGCTCCTCGATGTCCACGTCCATGTCCTGGACGAGGATGCCGCCAAGCACCTTGCGGATGTCGCGCTCGCCCGGGCTGCGCTTGCGGCGCTCGCGGTTGACGAGCACCCGCAGCTCGGGACGCTCGGCGAGGATCGTGAGCGCATCCTCGGTGTACTCAGGCGCGAAGACCATCTCGAAGAAGTGCTCGCAGAGCACCCGTGCGGTGGCCGAGTCCACCGGCCGGTTGACGGCCACCACCCCGCCCAGCGCGGACTTCGGGTCGGCTGCCAGCGCGCGGCGGAAGGCCTCGTCGACCTTCCCCGAGACCGCCACGCCGGCCGGGGCCGAGTGCTTGACGATCGAGCAGGCCGGGATCGTGAAGTCGCCCACGATCGCACGGGCGACGTCGAGGTCGGCGAGGTTGTTGAAGCTCAGCTCGGGCCCCTGGTGCTGCTCGACCATCGACAGGAGGTGTCGGCGGGCACTGCCGTCGACGTAGTAGGCGGCGCGCTGGTGGGGGTTCTCGCCGTAGCGGAGCGTCTGCACCAGCCGGCCGGCGAA
>SKUG01000196.1 GCA_007122215.1 Thermoleophilia bacterium
GTCCGTCCATGCTGACGGCAAGCCCCATGTTGACCCGGAACTGGCCCACGCCGTCGCCGTGGTCCCCGAAGAGGGTGCGGACGGTCCCGTCGGGCCGGTAGGCGATCACCATGTTCGGGGCACAGGTGCCGGCCCAGCCGCCGTTCGAGAAGTAGAGGTTGCCGAACGCGTCGCTGGCGATCCCGCGGCCACGCGGCTCGTAGCGGCCCTCCGGGTTGCAGGGCAGGGGTGCTGCCCGGAAGTGCTCGGCAGCCCAGGTCGCATCACGCGCCCACGATCCATCGGCCCGCTGCGCGACCCGGTGGACGCGGCTGCCCGCGAGCACGTAGACCCACGAGCCATCCGGTCCAGGAGCCACCCCGATCGCGCTCGTCCAGAGCGGGATGTCCGGCAGTCGCACCCCGTCGACGCGCCAGCGGTGGACGCGGTCCCGGCAGGCAAGGTAGAGCGTGCCGGCGGCATCGAACTGGCCACCGCCGACCCCACGGTCGCCGCACGCGTACGTCTCCACCCCATAGGTCTCGGCAGCCTCCGCCATCGCAGGGACCAGCAGCAGGGCGAGCGGCAGCACGGCAGCAGCCAGCCAGCGAGCGCCGCAGCGACGCATCCGCAGAGGGTCGAGGCCGATGGACATGCCGAGGACATCGGCAGCGTTGGCCGGATGCTTGAGGGACCACGGCGCTCACAGGCCCGCTCCCCAGGTCATGCTCATGGTCGTGGGGGCACCTGCCGATACGGCCACGGCATGCATCGTGCCCGCCACATCATCGTCGCGCTCGTGGTCGGCTCCGTGCTGGTGCTCTCGGCACTGCTCGGCGGCTACAGCGGTGAGCGCTCACTTCATGGCCCGGCTGGCCGCGAGGCCGCCTGTGACCGGCCACCCCTGCCCGGCGATGGTCCCGCGGTGCAGGATCCCACGGCGGTCACCGAGCCGTGGCAGGTGCCGGTCGAGGACGATCCCGCACGGCTTGCCGAGGCAACCGTTGCCGTCGAGGCGGTCGTGCTGGAGGTGGCGCCCGCCACGGGCACGACCCCCCCGCTGCAGGAGGTCATGCTGGTTGCCTGTGACGTGTTGCGGGGCGAGGTCGCAGCCGGTGACCTGCTGGTGGTGGAGTCGGTGGGAGACGGGGTGCGGCATCGCCCCGGGGATCCCCCGTACCGGGTGGGGGAGCGCTGGATGCTGTTCCTCGCGCCCGTGGACGGTGACGACCGCCGCTACGAGGTCGTCACGGCGTCCGGCCGCCACCTCGTGACTGCATCGGGACAGGTCGAGCCCGTCGCCTGATCGGAAGCCGGGACGGTCACGGTGGGGTGAGCAGCAGGCTGGCGGCGAGGATGACCAGCGAGGCGCTCGTGCCCAGCGCTGCCAGTGCCATCCCCCAGAATGGCGCCACGGCCACCCGTCGCTGCCCGGGGAGACGCTCGAACAGCTTCCACCAGGCGATGGCGAGGATCACGTACCCGGCAGCGCCAAAGCCCCCGACGGCACTGCGGACCGGGCCCGCGAAGGCCACCACCAGGGCAAGGCCTGCCCAGCCGACCATCGCGATCCCGAGCGTCAGCGCATCGAGCATGCGCGCAGCCCCGGGCGGGGCAGCCGGCCCGCGGGCATCATGGTGTCGGGGCTCCTCATCCATCCTCCCGGGTATCGACGCCGACCCCCTGCCGGTTGCGCTCGACCCCGGCCGTGACGGACCCCGGTTGACGGTTCCGAAGGGCAGCCACATGATGGAGGCCGATCACACCGCGGTGGTGGCTGGGGGAGGCTGCCGCCGCGGGCGACGGAATCGCATGCAGGCATCCCGCCCACCGTCCTGCGCGAACTACCGTGCTGATCGGTGGAAGGTGGAACACGGTGTTGGATAGCTCAATCGCACTGGGCCCCGGTGCATCTGCTGGCGTACGCCCTGCCAGCGTCCCTGTCGACATGCCTGCGGCGGCGCCGCCCGCGCCGCCCCCGGGCGGAGCAGGTCCGGAACCCGTCCCGATGTCGGACGTTGCGCTCTCACCCGAGCTGCTGGCGGCCAGCAGCCCGCCCGGGACCGACGGGGGTGGCCCCGCGGAGGAGTGCTGTGACGACTGCGAGGACGGCGATGTCGCTGGCATCGGCGGTGGCGGCGACCTCGCCGGGCTCGAGGACCTGCCGGCAGGCCTGCTCGCAGCCATCCAGGACCTGCAGCGACAGCTCGAGGACCTCGAGCAGCGCCTCCGCGACATCATGCAGGAGCTCGGCGCGGTGCTGGCAGATGCCGTCGAGGGCGCTGCGGCCGTGGGCGATGCACCCCAGGACGGGCTCCAGCCCGGGATGGACGGATTCGCCGGTGCAGGCATGCTGGAGCCTGACCCGGAGACCGAGCCCACGGTGGACGAGGACGCGCTGATCAACCAGGATGCGCTGGTCAACCTCAACCCTGCGGAGACAGATCCCCTGGCCTGATCCCGGCATGCCGGTGCCGCCATGGAACGCTGCCGCCCCTGCTCCCGATACCCCGACGAGGGAACGGCCCCGATCCAGCGCGCGACGCGGCTCGAGGCCACGATGAGGGGAGCACCTGCATGGGCATCGAACTGCCGGGCGTCGCGAACGCACCTGTCACTCCTGCACGCAGTCCGGGAGGCAGCGTCGTGCCATCCCGCGAGGAGCGCGTGCAGGCACTCCTGCGACCAGCGATCGCCGGGGTGGTCGTTGGGGGGGCGCTCAGCCAGCGTGGCGGGACCGCAGAACAGGGCGCCCAGGCCGTGCAGTCGGCAACGCCCCACACAGCCCGCGGCGGACGCAGCGGGCTGATGAGGAACGTGGGCCTGGCCATCGCCGGTACGGCACTGGTCGGGACCTCCATCTGGGTGGCCCGCAACACCGGCGCCGAGTACGGGATCAGCCTTGCATCCGCGCCCGACCTCTCCCCAGCCGAGCAGCATCCGCCTCGCAGCCCCGAGCGCCTGGAGGCGATCCATCGGATCACCCAGGAGCACTTCGCACGCGAGTCTGCCGCCATCGTCGAGGTCCTCGACCAGCTGGAGGAGCAGGGCGTGGTCCGGTCGTGGGAGGCATTCCCCGCCAACAACAGCTTCCAGGTCGAGGTCGCGTTCCGTGGGCGGGATGACTTCCTCGCGGCGCTCGACGGCATTCCCGGCGTTGGCGAGGTTGCGCGCTCACGGCTCTGACCGGACCGCTACCATGCCGGCATGGACGGCTCCGGCACTGCACAGATCCCGATCGATGATCCACGAGGCGAGGTCGCAACCCTTGCGGCTGGCTGCTTCTGGGGCGTGGAGGCCCGCCTGCGGGCGATCCCGGGGGTGATCGATGCCGAGGTCGGCTACGCAGGCGGCGACGTCGACGCCGTCACCTACGAGCAGGTCTGTTCCGGGACCACGGGTCACGCGGAGGTCGCGCGGGTCGTCTTCGACCCGTCGGTCGTCTCCTACGAGGCCCTGCTCGATGCCTTCTTCGCGATGCACGACCCGACCACCCGCAACCGCCAGGGGCCGGATGTCGGGACCCAGTACCGCTCGGCGATCATGCCCCACTCGCCCGTGCAGGAGGCAGCGGCGCGGGAGCGCATCGCAGCGTGGAACGAGCGACTCGGCGGCCGCGTCGTCACGACGGTCGAGCCGACCGACGTGCTCTGGCGCGCCGAGGAGTACCACCAGCGCTACAGCTGTCCTGCCAGCACCTAGTAGGCCCGGGAGAAGACGACGCGCTTGCCGTAGTCGGAGTCCTGGCCGCAGCGCACGCAGCTGCCCGACTCCTCGGCGGCATCGAGGGGGATGCAGCGCGGCGTCGCCGCGGTCACGGCCTTGATGTCGTCCTCGCACTCGCCGCGACCGCAGTGGAACGCGACGGCAAAGCCCTCGGCCACCTGGCTGGCGAACGCATCCCAGTCGTCGACGGCCCGGGTGTGCTCGGCCAGGTAGTCCTCGGCGCGCTGCAGGATGGCATCGTGGATGTCCTCGAGCATCCCCGGCAGCCGCTCGACCAGGTCGTCCTGGGGCACCGCGAGCTTGCCGCGCTCGTTTGCACCCTCGGGCGCTCCGACCCGCCAGGCGAGCAGCACCTGTCCGGACTCGATGTCCCGCGGGCCGAGCTCGATCCGCACCGGCACCCCGCGCAGCGTCCAGTCGTTGAACTTGAAGCCCGGGCGCTCGTCACGCATGTCCACGTGCACCCGCACGCCTGCATCCTGCAGCCGCGCTGCCAGCGCGGTGGCATGCTCGGCGACCCCGGCGGCCGCATCCCCCGCGCCGATCGGGATGATCACGGCCTGGTAGGGCGCCAGGCGCGGTGGCAGCACCAGCCCGTCGTCGTCGCCGTGGGCCATGATCAGGCCGCCGATCATGCGCGTGCTCACGCCCCAGCTCGTGGCTCGTACCCATCTGCAGCGCCTTGCCGTCTCCCATCATCGCTTCACAGGTGAGGGTGTTGCTCGCACCGGCGAACCGCTCGCGAGCGGTCTTGCGGCCGACGAACACGGGGATGCCGAGCACCTCGA
>SKUG01000259.1 GCA_007122215.1 Thermoleophilia bacterium
ATGCAGATGAACGGCAACAGCGTGCTGATCACCGCGATGCAGTCCCACCAGCGCTACTTCCCCGTCTATGCCGCAGACGGCAGCCTGCTGCCGGCATTCCTGACCGTGAGCAACGGCAACCCCGAGGCGGCGGACACCATCCGCGCCGGCAACGAGCGTGTGCTCGCCGGACGGCTCGACGATGCGGTCTTCTCCGTCGAGCGCGATGGCCAGCGCGGCCTTGCCGACATGGCCGACGGCCTTGGGGACGTGGTCTTCCACGCCCGGGCAGGCTCGCTCGCCCAGCGCGCGGCCCGGATCACCACCCTTGCCCGGCACCTCGGGGCGGCGCTGGGCACCGACGCCGGGCGCACCGAAGCGGCAGCGCTGCTCTGCAAGGCCGACCTCGTGAGCACCCTCGTGCAGGAGTTCGCCGAGCTGCAGGGCTATGCCGGCGCGACCTACGCCCGCGGCGAGGGACGCCCGGACGACGTGGTCGCCGCGATCGGCCAGCACTACCGCCCGGGCGGGCTCGGCGGGGAGCTTCCCGACGCCGGCATCCCCGCGGTCGTCGCGCTCGCCGACAAGCTCGACCTGATCGCGACGATCCTCGCGATCGGCGAGGTGCCCACGGGCTCGCGCGACCCGCACGGGCTGCGCCGTGCCGCGATCGGGGTGATGCGCACGATCGTCGAGCACGACCTGCCCGTCGACCTCGACGCTGCGATCGCCACGGCCATGGACGCCGTGCGGGCCGATGGCTTCGGGGAGGACCACGGCGCGGTGGCCGCCAGCATGCGCTCGTTCATCGACGACCGGCTGGAGAAGCAGCTCACGGGGGAGGGCGTGCGCATCGATGCGATTCGCGCCGCCCGCGCCACCCACCACCCGACCCTGCAGGGACTCGCCGGGCTGGCCCGCACCCTCCACGAGGCTGCCGCCGGCGGGGATGAACGCCTCGTGACGGTGGTCGAGGCCGTGCGCCGCTGCACGCGGATCATCGAGCAGGCCGGCCAGGACGCCCACGGCCTCACGGTCGATGCCGCCCTGTTCGAGGCCCCCTCGGAAGGGGCGCTGCGCACCGCAGCCGAGGTCGCCGCCGGCACCGTGGCCGAGACCACGGCAGCGGGACGGTTCACGGCGGCGCTCGATGCGGCCCGCGGGCTTGCCGAGCCGATCGAGGCGTTCTTCGACCGCGAGCGTGGCGTGATGGTGATGGCCGATGACCCGGCTGTTCGTGCCAACCGCCTCGCGCTGCTGGGCGTGGTCCTGCACGCGCTCGCCCCCCTCGGGGACCTCGGCCAGCTCCAGCTCGAGGCATCCCCCGCGGATTGAACGTTCCCTGACGATTGCGGCGACTGGTGCCCGGGAAGGCTCCACCCGGAGCCGGGCAGGCCACGACCGGACGTGGCCCGCCCCGCAGTCGAAGGGACGTTCCATGGCAGCACGAGGCATCGCGACGGCACCGGCAGGCGAGCTCGGGCAGCCCCTGCTCGATGGCCGCCTGCGCATCACGCGCGCGACCGACGAGCCGGCAGATCCGTTGCGCGGCCCGTTCCACGTCGACCGGGACCGGATACTCGCCACCAAGGCATTCCGCCGGCTCGGTGCCAAGACCCAGGTCTTCATCGCGCCCGAGGGTGACCACTACCGGACCCGCCTGACCCACACCCTCGCCGTGGCCGCGATCTCCCGCACCGCCGCCCGCGCGCTCGGCCTGGACGAGGACCTCGCCGAGGCCATCGCGCTCGGCCACGACCTCGGGCACACCCCCTTCGGACACACCGGGGAGGCCGCCCTCAACGCCGTCAGCGAGCAGCACCTCGGGCGCCCCTTCCGCCACAACGAGCACTCCCTGCGGATCGTCGACCTGCTCGCGCGCGACGGCCGCGGCCTCAACCTCACCGATGCCGTCCGGGACGGCATCCTCACCCACACCGGTCCCCGGCTGCCCGCCACGCTCGAGGGGCGGATCGTGCGGATCGCCGATCGCTTCGCCTACGTCAACCACGACATCGACGATGCCATCCGCGCCGGGCTGCTTGTGCCTGCCGACCTGCCGGCCGCGCTGGTTGCCGTGCTCGGCGACTCGGGGGCGGCACGCATCGACCTGCTCGTTGCCGACCTCGTCGCCGCGAGCAGCGAGTCCGGGGACATCTGCCAGTCACCCGAGGTTGCCGAGGCCTTCGCGGAGCTGCGTGGATTCATGTTCGAGCGGGTCTACCTCGGTGAGGTCAACGACCGGGACCGCGCCCGGGTGGAGGAGTTCCTGCCACGGATGGTCGACACCCTGCTGGCGGACCCCTCCCGGCTGCCCGGGGCGCCCCACCGTGCCGCTGACACGCCTGCAGCGGTCGCCCAGGCGGTGATCGACCACGTGGCCGGCATGACCGACCGCTACTGCCTGCGCCTGATGCGCGAGCTCTTCCTGCCTCGCGAGTGGCGCCTGGACGAGCGCTTGCTCGGCATCGGGTGACGGTCGTCCGCGTGGTTCGGTCGGGCCTAGGTCGGGGTGTCAGGTAGCTGCGCTGCCACCCGCACCACGGGGATGTTCCGCGCACGTGCAGCTTCCGCCACGCCGGCGCGCGCAGCATCGGTGGCTGCCTGGCCGTGCAGTGCTGCCAGGCCATCGCCGCTCATCCCGCTCGCCGGCCAGATGCGCACCTGGCTGATGCGAGCCGTGTCCAGGTCGGGAAGCTGCACCTCGACGTACCCGCGGCTGCCACGTGCGAGCTGTCGAGCGTCCCACGCATCCCGCAGCAGGGCAGCGGCATCTGCCGCATCGTCGACGCTGGCGAGCCGCTGTAGCAACGGGGCATTCAGGGAGTCTGCCATCACGGCCGACAGGTCGGCAGGCCGCGCGATGTCGCTGGCACCCATCGGCTCGGGCCCGCGAAAACCACCCAGGCGCGTATGGAGTTCGAGCGAGTCGAGTGCCGTGAACGACGCCGACTCAAGCGCCGCCCGGTCGAGCTCCAGGGCCACGTCGCCGTAGGTGACGATGCCCGGGGCTGCGTGACGCGTGCCATCGGGCAGGGCAATCGTGCGTTCCAGCTGTAGCGAGCCGTAGCCCAGCCGCGCTGGCTCGGCCCTGCCGGCGACCAGCGACTCGACGGCCTGGCGGGCATCGAGCAAGGGCTGCCCGTCCCGCCACGCCCCTGGACGATCCCAGACCGAGCGTAGCGCGCTGCCGTCCCGGATCGTGCCGGCCAGGCTGCTGGTGGAGGGGCGGTTGACGACGATGTGCGGGTCGAGCAGCTCCAGCGACGCATCGATGGCAGACCTCGCCTGCGAAAAGGTGGCTGCCTCGACTCCATGCACCACTGCATGCAGGCGAGGCAGGTATGCCACGGATGCATGCTGTCCCATCGGCGTCCTCCAGCGGTCCCACCAGTGTATCGCCACTCGGTAGGCGCCGGTTGCGTGCTGCCGGGTCGTCCACGCCAAGCGGTCAGCGCGTGTCCGCCTGGCTGCCCCCGGGCGCGCGTTGCACGCCGGCGGGCGCATGGACGCGCTCGCGGTGTGGTGCCGGGCCCGTCGTCACCCCGCGGGTCAGCACGCCGTCGCGCACCGGCGGACGGTCCTGGCGGCTGGCGAGGTCACCATCGGCCGTGCCCCACATCAGGTCAGCCGCGAGGTAGAGGGCGATGCCGGTGGCCATCGCGACGTTGAGCGACTCCTTGCGGCCACGCATCGGCAGCTCGAGGATCGCATCGGCACGCTCGATGAGCTGCGCCTCCGCCCCGAAGAGCTCCTCGCAGGCGACGATGCAGACATCGCGCCCGGCCGGCAGCTCCAGCCCGGCCGGTGGCACCGCATCGGGGTGCTGCTCGAGCAGCACGACGAAGCGGTCCTCGAGCACCTGCAGGAGATCGGCCGGGGCGGGGGCATGGACCCACGGCACGTGCTCCTCCGCGCCCAGCGCGACCTTCGAGATCCGCCTGTCGGGCGGCGTGCCCGTGTAGCCGCTGAGGATGAGCTCGCTCGCCCCGGCCCCATCACAGGTGCGGAACAGCGCGCCGACGTTGGCCATGCTGCGGATGTTGTGGGCTGCGACGCTCAGCTGCTGCATGCGGCCAAGCCTACCGGTGGCGTGGCGGCCCCCACGCCCCCAGCCGGTAGGCTGTGCAGTGCAGGAGCCGCATCCGGGCAGGCCATGTGCCGCCCGGAAGGCTTCCCAGCGCGCGGGGACGGTACGGCAGGTGGCGGGACGCATCAGCCAGGACAGCATCGACGAGGTCGCACGCTCGGCCGACCTCATCGACCTCATCCAGGGCCATGCGGTGCTGCGCCAGCGCGGCGCGGAGTGGCTCGGTCGCTGCCCCTTCCACGAGGAGAAGACCCCGAGCTTCTGGGTCAACCCGGACAAGGGCGTCTACCACTGCTTTGGCTGCGGGCAGTCCGGCAACGCCTTCACGTTCGTGCAGGAGAAACTCGGCCTGGACTTCCGCGAGGCCGTCGAGTACCTCGCCGATCGCCAACGGATCGAGCTGGCC
>SKUG01000111.1 GCA_007122215.1 Thermoleophilia bacterium
GCCGGTTCCGCGGACCTGAGCAGTGGGAGTCGATGCGCCCCGGGGACATGATCCTCTTCAAGGGACGACCCGTGCCGCGCTGGGCAGACCACATCGGGATCATCGAGAGCATCGACTTCGACCGGCGCGTAATCACCACCATCGAGGGCAACACCTCGGGCGGGGTCGTCGCGCGGCGCGAGCGCCCGATCGACGACGACGGCTACATCGTCGGCTACGCCACCGCCCGCTGACCGGCCGCGCGATGGCCGCCGTGAGGGACTTGACCGCAGCAGCTGTCCGTCGTCTGCTGGTCGGGTGGGGGACGGCTTCCCCTGGGGGACGTGGGCCGCAGCTGGCGGTACGCGTGTGTGGGACATGACGATCTCATCCGTGACATCAGGTGCAGTGGTGCCGGCAACGGCCGCGGGCCCGGCAGGCGGGGTGGATCCGCGGATTGCTGCCGCGCAGGAGGCCCACCGCCTCGCCGAGCAGCGCGTGCGGGCCCAGCAGCAGCAGGTCTCCAGCGCCCAGTCCAGCGTCCACGACGCCCAGCAGCGCGCAGACCGCGCACAGCAGGAGCTCGCCTCGGTGGCAGCCGACCGGGCGACGGCCGCGCGCAACCTCGACCGGGCCCAGTCCACGCTCGTCCAGGCCCAGCAGCGCATCGATGCCGGCAGCGGCGAGGTGCAGGCCGCCCGGGCAGCGCTCAGCCAGGCGAAGGAGGAGGTCCGCCACGCCCAGGCCGCGCTCAGCGATGCCGACCGGCGCCATGGTGCGGCACGGGCCAGGGTGACAGACCTCAGCGCATCCCTGCAGACAGCCCGTGGCAACCTGAAGACGGCCCGCGCCAACCTCGAGCAGGCCAACGCAGCCGTTGCCACGGCCGACCGTGACATCCGCTCGGCCCGCTCGACCATCGACCGGCTCAGCGGGCAGCGCAGCACCCTGCAGGACACCATCAGCGCACAGCAGCGGCGTGAGTCGAGCCTTGCCGGGCGCCTGCGCCAGGCCACGACCAGGGTCTCGGACCTGCGCTCGGGCGTGCGTGCGGCCACCCAGTCGGTGACCCAGGCAGAGCGCACCCGCACGGCGGCGCGGGATCGCCTGCGCAGCGCAGAGCGCGCACACGCCTCGGCACTGCGCGAGCGCAACGCCGCCCGCGACGCCGAGCGTCGGGCGCTGGCAGCATTCCGGGCGCGTCCCGGGAACCACTCCCTCGAGCAGGCCTACAACCGGGCCCGTGCGAGGACCCGCAGCGCACAGGGCCGGCTCGACGCTGCAACCCGCACCCGCACCTCGCGCCGGCAGGAGGTCTCCCGGGCCGACAGCGCACTGGGTAGGGCACGCACCAACCGGGCAAACGTCCAGAAGCAGCTGGACCGTGCAGTTGCTGCCGAGCGTGCCGCCCGCCAGGAGCTCGAGCGCCTGCGTGCCGAGATGCGCCGTAACCGGGAGCGGCTGCGCAAGCTCAACGAGCAGCTGCGAGCCGCCCGCACCCGCCTGGCCGCAGCGCAGAAGGCGCGCGAGGCCGCGGTGCGGCAACGGACCGAGGCAGCCCGCGCGATCGACCGCGCACAGACCCGCGTCGACAAGCTCAGCTCGGACCTGGCCGCTGCCCGCCGCGACCTGGCCCGCGCGGAAACCGCACGAACCCAGGCCAGGGAGCGCATCGACGGGATGCAGTCGCGCATCCGCCAGCGGCGAGCCAGCCTCGAACGCGCCGAGCAGCGCCTGGCCAGCGCCCGTGCCGACGCTGCCAGCGCCCGCTCGGACGTGGGACGCCAGCAGGCGGTGATGGACCGCGCTGCGGCACGCGCGGGGAAGCTCGAGGCCACCCGCGATGCTGCGCGGCGATCCCTTGCAGCGGCGCAGGACCGGCTGGCAGCCACGCAGTCGAGCGTGGAGTCTGCCCGCGCCGATGCTGCAGGTGCCCGGGCCGGCATCGACGATGCCCGCCGCGGCGTCCGCCAGGAGATCCAGCGCGAGGCAGCCCGCGAGGCCCGTGCAGCGGCACAGCGCGTCCGCGACCGCGAAGGCGCCCAGGCGATGGCAGCCCCTGCCGATGCGCAGCCGGCAGCGACCCAGTCCACGACCGGTGGCTTCCTCGAGCGTGCGCGGAACGCAGCCGGTGCGGTCGCCTCCACGGTGTCCGATGCGGCATCGCGCGCGGTATCGGGCATCCGCGCCACGAGTCCGCGGGAGCTCCTGACGGCAGCGATCCCGTCGCTGTCGGTCTCCGACGCGGCCGACGGCGTCCGCAGCCTGCGCGAGCGGGCGCGGGATGCCATGCGCCCCGCGATCGAGCAGGTCACGACCCGGGCCGCCCGGGCCGGAGCCCGGCTGCTGGATCGCTCGTCCGAGGCAGTGGGCCGAGCATTGGACGATGCGGTCCACAGCAGTGTGCGGGGGATGGTGCGCGCGACCAGCATTCCGCTGACCAGCATCGTCCGCAACCGCGAGGCCTTCGCTGAGGTCGAGGACCGGGCCACCCGAGTGCTCGACACGCAGATGGCCCGGCAGCTTCAGCATGCAGTGCCGGTGATCGGCCCTGCCATCCATGCAGCCGGCGAGGTCGTCCGCGATGGAGCCCGTGCCGCCCAGCAGGTTGCCAGCGGCGACCTCGCAGGGGCCGGTCGCACGCTGCAGGAGAACAACGCGATCGGCTTCGTGTCCGGGGTCGGTCTCGGCGCTGCCGACCTCGTCGTGGGCATGTACCACCTCGGTGCGATGGGATTCCGCAGCTCGCCGAACATGATGATCCTGCACCGACCCACCTTCGATCGGCAGTGGGAGCAGAACCGGGAGCTCGGCAGCGCGATCCGCGAGACCCGTGGACGGATCCTCTGGGATGCCATGACCGAGCCCATCCGCGAGGACTGGAACGACGGCCTCGAGGCCCGGGCCACCGGCCGCGGCGCGTTCGATGTCGCCTCGATGCTGATTCCCGGTGGCGCCGTGGTGCGGGTGCTGCGAGGTGGCGGTGGAGCCGCCACGACCGCGGCGCATGCGGGAAGTCGTGTGGCGTCCGGTGCGGCATCAGCTGCCGGGACGGTCGTCAGCAGGCCTGGCCGTGCTGCTTCCGATGCTGCCGTCTCGGCGGGAACGGTAGGGCGCAGCTCCGTCGATGCCGGTCGGGTCGCACACGCTGTCGTGCCGCCGACCGTGCCACGCGGCCTGCGCGGAGTGGCAGCCGGAGATGACCTCGCGGAGGCAGTGAGCAGACTGCTTCCGAACACGCAACGCCATTACCTCGCTGAGTTCAGGTCCTCGACGCGGCTGGTCAGGTCCTCGACGCGGCAGGAATCCCGCAACACGTTCATCGATGGCGGCGTGGATGTGGCTGCAGACATGCGGATGATCCTTCAGGGAAGGGCTCAGCGGACATCCAACGGGGGGTTCCTCGTCAATGGGCGGCGATACACCCAACACCAGACGGGCAACAGCACCCGAATGATTCCTCAAGGAGGCCCGGGAATGGTCTCATACCCGCGCAGCGTATTGGCGGCGCTCCAGCTGATGATGAAAGAGGGTGGCCCCGCGCCGGGGCGATCCCACGCCTCGTTTGCCGGCCGGATAGGTCGAGAGTTCTCAGAGGCGGATTGGTCGCAGGCTGCCTGGCTGTATTGGACGAGGCAAGCGATGACCCGGTAGGGCTGCGGTGTTCCACGATGTCGGCGGCATCACCAGCCCGCCAGCCCAGCCGCGAGCCGCTCGCTGGCCTGGGCGCAGGCATCGTCATCCTCGAGCATCGGGATCGACGGGGCGAGCGCGACGCACTGGCCCTGCTGGCCGGAGGGGGTCGTCAGCAGCCCCTGCCCGCGCAGGTGCCCGCAGAGCTCCACGCCGCCTCCATCGCGGCCGGTGTCGAGCACCCACATCAGGCCCTGTCCGCGCAGCTCGAGGCCTGCGGATCCAGCGGCCCGGTGGAGCAGCTCGGCCACTCGCGTGCTCGCGCGCGTGAGTGCAGCAGGCGCTGCCTCGTGGCGATCCAGCACCGTTCCGATCGCCGCGCAGGCCACGGCCGAGGCGAGGTGGGTGGAGGTGTGCGGCGCCTCGCCGGGAGCCTCCATCGCCCAGGCCGCCTCGGCGACCGAGGCGCTGGCGATCACCGCCGATGCGGGCAGCCCGCCGCCGAGGGCCTTGCCGATACAGGTGAGGTCCGGGCGCACAGCCATGCAGCCCAGCAGCGAGCCGTCGCGGCCCATCCCGGTGTAGACCGCATCCACGACCAGCAGCGCCCCGGCCGCATCGCACGCAGCGCGCAGCCCGGCGAGGAATCCCGGCGGGGGGAACCGCAGCCCGCTGCGGCCCTGCACGGGCTCGACGATGACCGCGGCGACCGACTCGTCGAGCACGGGCACCTCTCCCCACGGGACGAATTCCACCTGGGCGTCGGGCAGCCATCCCGGCGCAGCATCGCGGTAGGTGCTCGACGAGGTCACCGCGAACCTCGACCTCGCCACCGAGGC
>SKUG01000119.1 GCA_007122215.1 Thermoleophilia bacterium
AGGGTTCGCGAGAAGGTGGGGCGTCTCGTCGACCCGTCTTCGTGTGGCCTATGTCCTTCTATCGATCGCCTCGGCCGCCTTTCCCGGGATTATCCTCTACATCGTCCTCTGGTTCCTCTTCCCCGAGGAACGACCATCCTGCGGCCCCGGTCGCCACGCCCCACCTGGGGCGGGGCAGCCGGGGCCGACCGTCGTTCCCCGACCCTGCATGCCGATGCCAGGGTGCCTGCCCCGCAGGAAAGCGCCGCCCTGCCCGGAAATTGTGTCAGGGTATGGGCATGGGCGGGCACGATGATCGCGGAGACGGCCGGTAGCGGTGGGCATCTGGTCCACCGCACTCGACTTCGACCTGCCGCAGGCGGTCTTCTGGGCGATCCTCGTGGCGGCCGTGGTCAGCTGGCTGGGCACTGCGGTGATGCGCTGGCTCGCTCCACGCGTGGGTGCCCTCGACGTGCCGGACGAGCGCAAGATCCATGCCTGGCCCGTGCCGCGCCTGGGCGGGGTCGGGATGTGGGCCGGGATCGTCATCGCGCTCGCGCTGATGCTCAACTGGAGCCCGCAGAGCCTGCAGGGACAGGTCTTCATCGACCAGATGCTGGCGACCCTCGCCGGGGCTGCCGTGGTGGTGATCATCGGCGCGATGGACGACATCCGGGGCCTGGGCTGGCGCGCGAAGATCGCCGGCCAGGTCGGCGGGGCAGCGATCGCCGTCTTCGCGCCGCTGGCCGGCCAGGTCGAGCGGGTCGCTGACCTGACGCTGGTCATCCGTCGGCTCGATCCGCCGCTCATGGGTGCGATCGAGCTGCCGCTCGCCCTCGGCGTGGCCCTGCCGATCCTGCTGCTGGTCGGCTCGATGAACATGATGAACTTCATCGACGGCGTCGATGGCCTCGCCGCCGGCATCACGATCATCACCAGCCTCACCTTCGCGGTCCTCGCGCTGTCCTACAACCGCATCAACGTCGCCATCCTCGCCGCAGCCCTTGCCGGGGCCGCACTGGGGTTCCTGCCGCACAACTTCCGGCGTCGCGGCGCCCGCATCTTCCTGGGTGACTCCGGCTCCATGCTGGCGGGATTCCTGCTGGCGATCATCACCATCCAGGGACTGCTCAAGACATCGGCGGCGGTGACGCTGGTGATTCCCGTCGCGCTGCTGGCGGTGCCGATCATGGACACCCTCTTCGTGATCGCACGGCGCCTGCGGCATCGCCAGTCACCGGCCACCCCTGACGCCTCCCACCTGCATCACCGGCTGCTGCGGGTGGGCTACTCGCGGCGGCAGGTCACGCTGATGATGCTGGGATGGACGGCGTCCCTGTCGCTCGTGGCACTCTCCCTGCGCTTCGTGAACTTCCGCGATGGCGGGACCTGGAACCCGCCGGGAATCGCCGTGATGCTGGCGGTTGCGGGGGCCGCTGCCATCGTCAGCGTGTGGATGATGGTCCGGCTGGAGATCATCAAGACCCGCAGCGTGCGCGAGCGCAACCGTGCAGCGCAGGAGGGGGCCATCGCCGAGGGGGCCGCGCCGAAGGCGTGACCCGGGCTCGTGCGCGTGATGCCGGTCCGGCCTCGGGGAGGCGGACGTTGGTGCGTCGCTCAGGCCTCGGGGGCCGGTGGTGGCGCGAGCCGCTCCCGCAGCGCATCGATCCGATCGAGGTTGCGGGTGAGTTGCCCACGGACGGCGTCCACGTAGAGGCCGCGCTGGACGGGGCTCTGGGGGAGGGCCTTGACGGCCTCGAGCACGTCGATCGCCACCGTGCTGTGCTGCTGGACCGCCGCGATCGCATTCACCACGCCGGTGGGCAGGTCCGGGGCTCCGGCCGCGCGTGCAAGCGCGATCACCGCACCCTGCAGCGCACGCTGGCTGTCGGAGATGCCCCGGTCTGCCGTGAAGCGCAGCGAGTCGTGGGCCTCGGTGGTGCGCAGCCGGGCAAACTCCAGCATGAAGCCAGCCTCCGCTCCCCGGGGGATCGATGGGGATGGATCGATGGTGGCAGTCGGGGCGATCGTTGGCATGGGGCCGATGCTATCGGGCAGGGCGCTGGCGGGGCGCAGCCGGCAGGCTAGGGGGCGATGACCTCGAATGCCACGCCGGCACGGTAGGTGCCGGGCGCCTGGTTGCTGGCAGGCCGGAATCCCCAGGTGATGGCAGCAGTGGCGACGGGGTTGGAGGTGGCGGCGATCGCCTCCGGGCTGGTGGGAATCCCGTACCACGGGTCGTCGTCAGTGTCGTCGCAGGTGCCCGCGCTGTCCCAGGTGGGGGTGCCATCGGTCACCGACAGCAGGCAGGCACCGAAGATGCCGCCCGATCCGGTGTCCCAGCGCTGGGTGGTGCCGTCGTAGTCGGCCACCTGGAACGGTGCGGATGCGGTGGGTGCAGAGCGCGCACGGCCCCGGGCCCAGCCGACCACCACCGAGTGGTTGGGGCCAGAGAACGCAGCTCCATATGCGGCAGAGACTCCGGAGGAGACTGACGATTGCCACGTCTGACCGCCGTCGAAGCTCGTGCGCGTGGCTGCGGCCATGCCAGCGACCATCACGACGTCCCCGGAAGCTGCGGCCGCGCGAGTGGCCATGCCCACCGATGCGGAAGTGGTCCAGGAGGCGCCGTCATCGGTGGAGCGCCACACGGCAGACCAGATCGCAAAGGCCAGGAACGTGCCATCCTGGAGGCCGATGACATCGATGAACTGGCGTCCAGACTCCGGCTTGCTGGCTCCTGGCACGGCCGTCCACGTCTCACCCTCGTCGACCGAGCGCAGGATGGTGTTGGACTGGCCAACGGCCACGAACGCCGCCTCGGTGGCCGCAATCCCCCGCAGGTGGACCGAGGTGCCGCTGGGCACGACCGCCCAGGTGGAGCCACCATTGGTCGTCCGTACGATGGTGCCATGGTCACCGACGGCCACGGCCAGCCTGCCGTCACCCGAGCCGTGGACTGCATGGAGGCGCTCGCTGGTTCCCGAGCTTCCGCTGGTCCAGGAGCTGCCGCCATCGGTGCTGTGCAGGACCGCCCCCTCGTGACCGACCGCCCAGCCACTGGTCCGGGTAGGCAGGTGCACGTCGAACAGGGTTGCGGCAGTGCCCGACGCCACCGGGCTCCAGGTCGATCCGTGGTTGGTCGATCGGAGCATGTCCCCGCCGGAGCCGACGGCCAGGAACTCGCCACCCATCACCGGGTTTGCATCCACCGAGAGCAGGGGCTGGGAGTTCGTGCCCGACAGCACGATCGTCCAGGTCTCGCCATCATCGGTCGAGCGGGCCACCACGCCGCCCATGCCGCTCCCCCAGGTCGCACCAGCTGCATGGCTCACCCCCTGGAAGCGCGAGCCGGTGTTGGCCGGACGCAGGTGCCACGAGGATCCTCCGTCGGTCGTGACGTAGGCCTCTCCGTACTCCCCGCCGACAATGACGGTCTCGGGATTGGTGGGCCGCGCCTCGAGGCCGCGGAGCTCGTTGGGGACCGTGAACTGGTTGGTCCAGCTGGCGCCGTTGTGGCGCAACACTGCACCGTCTGACCGGGCGGCCCACGCCACGCTGGCCGCGGTGATGCCGACCTCATGGACCCAGCCTCCAGCCGCCACGGACGACCACGATGCCGAGGTGGTGCCGCCGGTGGTGGTGCGCAGCAGGCGGGAGTTCGAGCCGATCACGGCAGTGTTGGTGTCGAACGCTGCCACGGCATTCATCCGGCTGATCTCAGCGTCCGAGTGCTGGAAGGCGGTCCAGCTCGTGCCACCATTGACGGTCTTGGCGATCCAGCGACCGTCACCAACGACGAAGGCGGTGGTCGAGCTGACGACGGCAACCCCGTTGACGTTCGTGCCAGCTGGCCAGCCCGCGGCGCCCAGTGCGGCAGAGTGGCTCGTCCACGTCGGCGTGGCGGCCAGGCCGTTGGCGGTGGAGTAGACCCCGCGACCGTGGCCGACGACCCACCAGCGGGCAGGGTCTCCCGGGACCATGGCCACATCCTCGAGGTCATTGCCGTGCACGTTCCACCACGACCAGCTCGAGCCACCATCAACGGTCCGGTACACCCGGCCGTCGCTGCGAACGGCAACGGCGTGGGTTGCGCTGGCAGCCTCGATGCCGTTCACGGTGGCTGTCCAGGAGGTCGTTGCCGCGAGGAAGCTGTTGCTGCGGTGGGCCATGGCTTGTTGGCTTCCCGACTGGCTCGACATCCGCAGGATTCCTCCGGTCGATCCACCGAACTGCAGCTGGCAGGCATCGCCGTCGGTGGCGGTCAGGGCAACGATCCCGAGCTCTGGCATCCCGAAGGAGGTGGCTGGATCCGAGGTGCAGTCGTTGGTGATCGTCAGCGTTCCGAGGACCTCGGCAGTGACGACCGTGGACTCGGTGTCGGCCTGCCCCATCGGGCTGGCGACGGCGCCGACCAGCACGCAGGCAACCGCTGCCCGCAGGGCCCGGCCGCGCTGCTCGCCG
>SKUG01000136.1 GCA_007122215.1 Thermoleophilia bacterium
CCGTCACGGGTGGTGGCTCCGCCCCGCCAGGCACCGCACGGCCAGGTCCAGGCCCTGGCTCCGTGCCGCCCAGCGGGCCCCATGGAACATCGCCACCGGGCAGCGTCGAGACCGGCGGCGCGCGCGCGGCTCCGGGCCCACCGGGGCTCGATGCCCGGATCCACGAGGTCCGCGCCCTGCAGCAGCAGGTCACGACCGAGCTTGCCGGGGACGTGCTCGCGCTGGCCACGACCCGCGCCACCCAGCTGCAGTCCTCGCTGGCAAGCCGCTACGTCCCGGCCACGGGCCTGCCGGCCAGCCAGCTCTTCAACGTCACCGTGGAGGAGGCGCGGCAGGTGCCGCGCTCCCGCGAGGAGGCCGAGCAGCTCGGCACGCGCCTGGGCCTCACGCTCGTCACGCGGGTTGCCGACCTCGACGTGATCAAGGCCCGCTACGACCGCGCCCTGCTGGAGGGGCGGGCAGGGGACGCAAAACGCATCGCCGGCGACTACCGGGCCGCCTACGCGGAGGTCCAGGAGCTCGTCCACCTGGCCGAATCGCTCGCCGAGCGCACCGAGGCGATCGAGGCCGGCCGGGACGACCCCGGCTCGGGCTCACCCCGGCCGGGGCCCATGCTGGCAGCATCCGGCAGCGATGACCCCGGGGAGCCCCCCGGCTCGTTCACCATCGGCCTCGACGTCGAGCGGGTCGTCGACGACATCCGCGACGAGGTCACCGACGAGCACGTGGAGCTCGCGCGGGAGGGGATCGAGGAGGAGCTTGCCAGCGGTCGCAGCCGGATCATCGACGAGCGCATCGTCGGTGGCATGGTGGAGCTCTACGTTGCCTTCTTCGCGGCGATGCACGACTCGATCAACCGCCTGCTCGAGCAGGAGCGGGAGTTCCGGGCCGAGCAGGCCGAGCTCGACGAGCAGGCATTCGAACGCCGCGAGGATCGCAGGCGCAGCGACGAGCGCGTCGAGCTCCAGCGATACCTCGATGCCATCGCGATCGAGCGTGCCCGCGCAGAGCAGGCGCGCCGCCTGTACGGCACCTGATCGGGACCGCTCGTCAGGTTTTCTTCACGGGTGTTTCGCTCCCCCCGGGCACGGGCAGGCTGGGGCTACCACCGCCGGGGTCGGCACCGAGCGTCCGATTCCGGCAGACTGGGTAGAAAGCCCGTGTGGACTGCGGCTCGTCGGGACCGTCCCGGCAGCGTACCCACACACCGGGAGGAGAGCGGCATGTTCGAGCGCTTTACCGAGCGAGCGCGGCAGGTAGTGGTCCTGGCACAGGACGAGGCCCGCGCGCTCAAGCACAACTACATCGGCACCGAGCACATCCTGCTCGGCCTGCTCCGTGAGGAGGAGGGGCTCGCGGCCCGCGTGCTCGAGTCGCTCGACATCACCGCCGAGGACGTCCGCCAGCAGGTCGCGCGCATCGTCGGGCAGGGCGACGAGGCCACCAGCGGCCAGATCCCCTTCACCCCGCGTGCGAAGAAGGTGCTCGAGCTCGCGCTGCGCGAGGCCCTGTCGCTCGGCCACAACTACATCGGCACCGAGCACATCCTGCTCGGCCTCGTGCGCGAGAACGAGGGCGTCGCCGCCCGCATCCTGCTCGACTTCGACGCCGATGCCGACAAGATCCGCAACGAGATCATCCGCATGCTCTCCGGTCCCGGGCGCCGCTCCTCCGGCGGCTCCGGCGAGGGCGGCGGCAAGCAGAAGGGCAACAGCAAGCTGCTCGACCAGTTCGGGCGCAACCTGACCCGCTTCGCCCAGGACGGCAAGCTCGACCCGGTCGTCGGTCGCAAGACCGAGATCGAGCGCGTGATGCAGGTGCTCTCGCGCCGCACCAAGAACAACCCCGTGCTGCTCGGCGAGCCCGGCGTCGGCAAGACCGCCGTCGTCGAGGGCCTGGCCCAGCGCATCGCCTCCGGACAGGTGCCGGAGCTGCTGCGCGACAAGCAGATCTACACCCTCGACCTCGCGGCGCTGGTTGCCGGTTCCAAGTACCGGGGCGAGTTCGAGGAGCGCCTCAAGAAGGTGATGAAGGAGATCGGCCAGCGCGGCGACATCATCCTCTTCATCGACGAGCTCCACAACCTCGTCGGTGCCGGCGCCGCCGAGGGCGCGATCGACGCGGCATCGATCCTCAAGCCGGCGCTCGCGCGTGGCGAGCTGCAGACCATCGGTGCCACCACCCTCGACGAGTACCGCAAGTACCTCGAGCGCGACTCCGCGCTCGAGCGCCGCTTCCAGCAGGTGCGCGTGGAGGAGCCCTCGATCGAGGACACCGTCCTCATCCTCAAGGGCCTGCGCGAGCGCTACGAGCAGCACCACAAGGTTGCGATCACCGACGTCGCGCTCGAGGCTGCGGCGACCCTCGCCGACCGCTACATCCAGGAGCGCCAGCTGCCCGACAAGGCGATCGACCTGATCGACGAGGCAGCGTCGCGCCTGCGGATCAAGACCATGACCTCGCCGCCGCGCTTCCGCGAGCTCGAGGACGAGGTCGAGACGGTCCGCCGCGAGAAGGAGAGGGCGATCGAGAACCAGGAGTTCGAGACCGCCGCCAACCTCCGCGACCAGGAGCGCAAGCTCGCCCAGAAGAAGCGTGAGCTCGAGAAGAACTGGGAGGCCGACGAGGACGAGGTCCTCGGCGAGGTCGGTGAGGAGGAGATCGCCGACATCGTCTCGATGTGGACGGGCATCCCGGTCTTCAAGCTGACCGAGGCCGAGACCCAGAAGCTCGTGCGCATGGAGGATGAGCTCCACAAGCGCGTGATCGGCCAGGACGCCGCGATCAAGGCCGTGGCCAAGTCGATCCGCCGCGCCCGTGCCGGCATCAAGGATCCCAAGCGGCCCACGGGCTCGTTCATCTTCCTGGGCCCGTCGGGCGTCGGCAAGACCGAGCTCGCCCGCACGCTCGCCGAGTTCCTCTTCGGCGACGAGGACGCGATGATCCAGGTCGACATGTCCGAGTACATGGAGAAGCACGCCGTCTCACGGCTGGTGGGCTCCCCGCCCGGCTACGTCGGCTACGAGGAGGGTGGCCAGCTGACCGAGGCCGTGCGTCGCAAGCCCTACTCGGTGATCCTGCTCGACGAGATCGAGAAGGCCCACCCGGACGTCTTCAACATCCTCCTGCAGGTGCTCGAGGATGGCCGCGCGACCGACTCGCAGGGTCGCAAGGTCGACTTCCGGAACACGATCGTGATCATGACCTCCAACATCGGGGCAGGGCTGATCACCAAGAACGTGACCCTCGGGTTCGCCCTGGACGAGGACGAGACCGGCCTCAAGCATGACGACATGAAGGACAAGATCATGGGCGAGCTCAAGAAGGTCTTCCGGCCTGAGCTCCTCAACCGCATCGACGAGATCATCGTCTTCCACAAGCTGACCCGGGACGAGATCACCGAGATCCTCGACCTGCTGATGGAGCGCCTGCACGTGCAGATGACCGAGCACGACGTGCAGCTCGAGCTGACCGCCAAGGCGCGGGACCTTCTCGTGGAGAAGGGCTACGACCCGACGATGGGTGCCCGGCCGATGCGCCGCGCGATCCAGCGCTACATCGAGGATGGCGTGGCCGACGCGCTCCTGGGCGGTGCCCCGAAGGCCGGCTCGACGCTCGTGGTCGACGCGGACAAGGACGGCGAGGACACGGTGGTCAAGGTCAAGCCGCCGCGCAAGGCAGCAGCGAAGAAGAAGGCCGACGACAAGGAGCCCGTGGGCGCCGGATCCAAGGCCAAGCCTGCCGCCAAGGCCAAGCCTGCCGCCGCGGACGAGGATGAGCCCGACGAGGACTGATGCTCCCGCTGCGGGCGCGGAGGCCAGCGCGGCCACGGACATGACCAGGTGGGCCATGACGGGTGGTTTCGCAAGGAAATCCGTCCGCCGGTGTCGCATACTGTTGCCACGCCATAGGCACGACGAACCAGCAGACCCCCGGACAGCCCAGCGTTTCAGAACTCCCCGATCGGGAATTCTCCTGATGTGAGCTGCGATGGTTGGCCGCCCCACCAGGGAGCGGCTCCGCTAGGATTGCGTGTCCGCAGCACACACAACACAGGCCCCCGCCATCACCGGCGGCCGCAGCCGCCACCCGGCTGCGACGCCATGCGGGAGGCATTGCCCACCAGAGGAGGACCGGGTGTTCAACGTAGGTGACAAGGTCGTGTATCCCCACCATGGCGCCGGTCAGGTCGTCGAGAAGGAGTCCAAGGAGATCCTCGGTGAGGAGAAGGAGTACCTCACCATCCGCATCCTCCACAACGACATGACCGTGATGGTCCCGTCCGACAACGTGGACAAGGCCGGGCTGCGCCGCGTGATCACCGAGGACACCGTCGACGAGGTGCTTGGGGTGATGAAGTCCTCCGGCACCACCATGCCCAAGAACTGGAACCGCCGCTTCAAGCACAACCGCGACAAGATGAAGACCGGCGA
>SKUG01000134.1 GCA_007122215.1 Thermoleophilia bacterium
GGTTGATCGTGGCGCCATCGATCCCCAGCACCGGGCCGCTCTCGCCCGGCACGGCCTCCAGGGTCACCGTCTTGGTGACCATCGCTCCCAGCCGGCCCCTGGCCCATGCCGCGTGGTGCTCCTCGTACCCGGCGGCCGCGGTCGACCACGGCCCGGCTGCGACCAGCACCGGTGCCCGCAGCCGCAGGCGTCCGACCTGCACCGAGAGGTCCGGGCCGTCCTGGTCGCCGGGAACCGCGGCATGAGGCGTGGGCCCGGGGCGGTGCTCGTGTGGCTCCGGTGGCATCGAGGTGGCTGGTCGGGATGGGCTGCTGGTCGGTGGCATCTGGACTCCGTGGACGTGAGGGCCGGCTGTAGGAAGGCAGGGAGGTGGGTGGCAGCCGAGGCCCGCAGGCGTGGCTGCCACCCACCATCGAGGCCTGCTAGAGCAGCGTCTCCCGGTTGATCAGGAAGGGCACCGCGGTGCGGATGTCGGGCGCGTCGAGGATGAACTGCGCCACGCGGGCCATGCCGATCCCGGCGCCCGAGTGCAGCGGCACGTCCTTGCCGCGGTGGGCATCGAGGTACCAGGCGAAGTCCTCGTCGCTGCCACCGAGCTCGATCAGCCGCCGGTACATCTCCGAGCTGCGCAGCCGCGAGGCGATCTCGTCGTGGTCGTGCTCGCGCTCGGCCGCTCCCGCGGACTCGCCCGCGCGGGGCAGCAGCAGGTCGGTGGAGTTGACCACGCGGGGATCGGTCGCGTTGCGCTTCATGTTGAAGAACTTGATCTCCAGCGGGTAGTGGGTGACGAACATCGGTCCGAAGATCTCCACCAGCCGCGCCTCGTGGTCGGCCTTCAGGTCATCCCCCCAGGCGAGCGTCGGGAAGTCGGTCGCGAGCGCCTCGACCGCGTCGGCGTAGGTGACCCGGGCGAACTCGAGCCCGAGCAGCTCGTCGGCGTTGCGGCCGAACATCGCCAGCTCGCCCGTGCAGTCACGGGCGACGGTCTCGCAGATGCTGGTGATGATCCCGCTGATGTTGCCGATCAGCTCGTCGAGCCCGCCGACGTGCTCGATCTCGAACAGCGCGAACTGGGCGAGGTGGCGGTCGTCGGCCTCGGGCTCCATCCGGAAGGACTGGATCTCGGCGTAGACCTTCTTCAGGTAGGGGGTGATCAGCTCGAGGTAGAGCTGGTCGGACTGTGCGAGGTAGGCCTGCTCGCCGAAGTAGTCGACCTTGAAGAGGGTGTCGACGTTCTCGCAGGCGCCGGTGACGCCGACGATCTCGGGCATGTTGTGCACCCCGATGAAGCCGTTGCGCTCGACGTAGCCGCGGGCCCCGCGGAACATCGCGTCCCAGATCCTGATCAGCGCCATGCGCTCCGGGGTCTGGAGGTCGTAGCCGCCGGCCGAGGCGGTGGAGGTGGGGCTGGCCTGTGGTGTGCTGATGGTGGCAGTCATCAGTGTCTGCTCCTCATGGTCGTGGTGGTTGGTTGACGTGGTGGTCGTGTCTGGTCGGCGGCGCCGACCGAACCCTTCGCCCGGGGGCAGTGCTGCAGGGTGCCCGGCACGGGACCGGGGCAGCAGTGGCCGTGATGCCTGGCCATGCCTGGATTCCTGCAGGCACAAAAAAGGGGAGCCAGCTGGCTCCCCGGAGGTGGTGGTGGGATGCACGCCCCGCACGATGGCGGCGGGGCCCCGACGGGGCTGCCGTCGTCGGGGAACGCGCTGGACGCGGCGCCTGGGCCGGCCTGCTGCGTGTGGTGTGAGCGTCCCAACGTCATACCCTGCTGCCGTCGGTTCGCCGGCTCCCGGCGAACTCCTTCCCCGAGGGCCGCCGCCTGCGGGCAGCGACCCAGCGGTCCTGAAGATACACTAGCGGGCATGTTCGACACACTCCAGGACAAGCTCCAGTCCACCCTCGGCGGGCTGCGCTCCAAGGGCACCCTCAGCGAGGACGACCTCAAGGCCGCGCTGCGGGAGATCCGGCTCGCGCTGCTCGAGGCCGACGTCAACTTCGAGGTCGTGCGGGCCTTCACCGCCACCGTGCGCGAGCGATGCGTGGGCGAGGAGGTGCTGAAGGCGCTCACCCCGGCCCAGCAGGTCGTGAAGATCGTCAACGAGGAGCTCGTGCGGCTGATGGGCACGGGCTCGGCCCGGCTGACCATGGCGCCGGAGGGGCGCGGGCCGACCGTCGTGCTCATGGCCGGCCTGCAGGGCTCGGGCAAGACGACCACCTCGGCCAAGCTCGCCCGCCTGCTCAAGAAGGACGGTCACCGCCCGGCGCTGGTGGCCTGTGACGTCTACCGGCCCGCCGCGATCGATCAGCTCAGGACCGTCGGCGGGCAGGTCGGGGTCAGCGTCTACGAGCAGGGCGGCGATGCCGACCCGGTGCAGGTCGCATCGTGGGGCGTGGAGCAGGCGCGCGCCAACGGCGAGGACGTGGTGATCGTCGACACCGCCGGCCGGCTGCACGTCGACGCGGACCTGATGGACGAGCTGGTGCGGATCCGCCGCGCCGTCAAGCCGCACAACATCCTGTTCGTGGTGGATGCCATGACCGGCCAGGAGGCCGTCACCGTCGCCCGCGAGTTCAACGACGCGGTGGCCTTCGACGGGGTCGTGCTGACCAAGCTCGACGGCGATGCCCGTGGCGGTGCCGCGCTGTCGGTGAAGACGGTCACGGGCAAGCCCGTGATGTTCGTGTCGCTGGGGGAGACCCTCGACACGCTCGAGCACTTCCACCCCGACCGCATGGCCTCCCGGATCCTCGGCATGGGCGACATGCTCACCCTGATCGAGAAGGCAGAGGAACAGTTCGACGAGGACGAGGCCGCGGCCATGGAAGCCAAGATGCGCAAGGCGCAGTTTGGCTTCGACGACTTCCTGACCCAGATGCGCCGCCTCAAGCGGATGGGCTCGTTCTCGAGCATCCTCTCCATGCTGCCGGGGATACCGAAGGAGCTCAAGGACGTCGAGATCGACGATGCGCAGCTGGCCGGGCTCGAGGCCATCATCCTCTCGATGACCCCCGAGGAGCGCGCCAACCCGGACATCCTCGACGCATCGCGCAAGCGGCGGATCGCGGCCGGCAGCGGATCCACCATCCAGCAGGTCAACCACCTGGTCACCCAGTTCCGGCAGATGCGGAAGATGATGCAGCAGGTGATGAAGACCGGAAAGCTGCCGATGGGGATGGGCTGACCCGCCCGTCGCGACCGCTGGTTCGGCGCGCGCCGCGCGGATCGCGTACAATAGCGCCCCTGGCAGGGCCGACCCTGCCCGCGGCGTGCGTGCACCCGCCGCGCACCAGACTCCAGGAGACAGACGCAACCGTGGTTCGCATCCGCCTTGCCCGACATGGCTCGAAGAAGAATCCCCACTACCGCATCGTGGTGGCCGACCAGCGCGCCCCGCGCGACGGCCGCTTCATCGAGCAGATCGGTCGCTACAACCCCCAGACCGATCCCTCCACGATCTCCGTGCAGGCCGACCGGGCACGCTACTGGCTCGACCAGGGCGCCCAGCCATCGGGCACCGTCGGCAAGCTCCTGAAGATCGAGGGCGTGCTCTAGCGGCAGCCCCCGCATGGCGTCGCACGCAGGGATTCGCCTGCGGACGCCGTAACCATCAGCAGGCAGGTCCCACCACCGGACCTGCCCGGGCGCACCCGCCGAAGGGCCTGCGCCGATGCTGCCGGAAAGGAATGCCCCATGTCGTCGGTCCCAGCCGAGTATGTCGAGTACGTCGTCACCCGCATCGTCGGGAGCGCTGACGAGGTCACCGTGACCGAGACCGACGAGGCGGGCGAGCTGACGATCGAGGTCGACGTCCCGGCCGAGGACCGCGGCCGCGTGATCGGCCGGGGGGGCCGCGTGATCCGCTCGCTGCGCGTGATCGCCCGTGCATCGGCCGGTCGCCACGACCGCACGATGCGGCTCGACATCATCGAACCCGAGCGTGACTGAGCCCCCTGCCGTCGACCGCGGTCCGGAAGCCGAGGCGGATCCGATCGTCGCCGTCGGCACCATCCGTCGACCCCACGGGGTCCGCGGCGAGCTCGCCGCCACGCTCTCGGCCGACCAGGCGGAGTCGCTCGCGGCATGTCCGGACATCCTCGTGGAGCGCGCCGGTCGCTGGGAGCCGTTCGAGCTGCAGGCGGTGCGCGGCACCACGGAGAAGGCGATCCTGCAGCTGGCCGGCATCGACGACCGTGACGCTGCCGCCGCGCTGCGCGGTGCAACCATCGGGCTGCGGCGCAGCCAGCTGCCTGCGGTCGAGGAGGGGGAGATCCTCCATGCCGACCTGGTCGGCGCGCGGCTGCTCGATGCAGGCGGCGGGCAGCTCGGGGTCGTGGTCGAGGTGCTCGGCTACCCGGGCGGGGACGTGCTCGTGGTCGAGCAGGGCACAGGTCGCGGGCTCGTGGCATGGGCGGTGGTGGAGGCCGACCCGGAGGTGCTGGCCCGCGAGGGGACCCTCAGCTGCGACCCCGGACAGGTCGCGTGGGAGGGCGCTGGCCGGTGACGCCATGGCCCCTGCACGTGCTCACGCTCTTCCCGGAGTGGTTCTCGTGGCTGGCCGGCTCGCGCCCCATCGCCAACGCGGTTGCGGCCGGCCACTGCACGATCACCCCGCACGACCTGCGGGCCCACTCGACGCTGCGGCACGGACAGGTCGACGACGAGCCCTACGGTGGCGGGGCCGGGATGGTGCTGCGGGTGGACGTGGTCACGGCTGCAGTGGAGGCCGTGCTGGGCATGCCCGTCGAGCAGGCCCGCAGCGAGGCGCGGATCGTCGCGCTCACCCCCGCTGGCGCCCCGTTCGACGATGCCATGGCCACGTCATGGGCGAGCGAGCGGCGCCCGACGCTGATCCTCTGTGGGCGCTACGAGGGCCTCGACCACCGCATCCACGAGCACGTGGCCAGCGAGGAGGTCTCGATCGGCCCGTACGTGCTGAGCGGGGGGGAGATCCCGGCGATGGCGATCATCGATGCCTGCGTGCGAAAGCTCCCGGATGCGCTGGGAAATCCGGCATCGCTGGCCGAGGAGTCCTTCGCTGCCGGGCGGGAGCACCCGCTCGAGCACCCGCACTACACGCGCCCGGCAAGCTTCCGGGGGTGGGAGGTTCCGGAGGTGCTGCTCGGGGGCCACCATGCGCGGATCGATGCGTGGCGGGCCGAGCAGGCGCGGCTGCGCAGCGAGCGCCGCGGCTGACCCTGGCCTGCTGCACGGACCCGTGCCGGTGCGGTACACTCCGCGGCTGCGTGTCCGATGGGCACCCGACGACCTTGGAGCATCCTCCCATGAGCATGAGCATCATCCACGAGATCGAGCGCGAGCAGCTTCGCGAGATCCCCGAGTTCAAGGCCGGCGATACCGTCGCCGTGCACTTCCGCGTGATCGAGGGACAGCGCGAGCGCGTCCAGGTCTTCGAGGGCACCGTGCTCAAGCGCCAGGGCGCCGGCGTGAACGAGTCGTTCACCGTGCGCAAGCTCTCCTTCGGCACGGGCGTGGAGCGAACCTTCCCCCTGCACTCGCCCAAGATCGAGCGCATCGAGGTGAAGATGATCGGCGACGTCAACCGCGCCAAGATGTACTACCTGCGCTCGAAGCTCGGCAAGAAGTCCCGGGTCCGCGAGAAGCAGCGCTGACGCGCCGCCGCCGGTCGCGGTGCTCACGCGCCTGCTCATCGCCGCGCTCGTCCTGGCCGTGGCCAACGCCCTCGTGCTGGGCGTTCGCGCATGGTGGGCCTTTCCCGTTCGCGTCGGCTCGGAGTCGATGCAGCCTGCGCTTGCGGCTGGCGATCGCCTGATCGTCATGCGACGGGTCGGCCTCGACGACCTGGAGCGGGGCGACATCGTCGTGGTCGCCCTGGCCAGCACGGCCGAGGGACCGCGTCCGGCAACCGGGGACGACCGGGTCGCCCGGCTGGTGGTCAAGCGCGTGGTCGGCCTTCCCGGCGAGACCATCCAGGGTGCCGAGCAGGTGGTCGCGGTGAGCCGAACGGATCCCCTGCGCGAGCCGTGGGCCCGCTGGGGGCAGGATGACTCCCGGTTCGGGCCGCTGGAGCTTGCGGCCGATGAGGTCTACGTCCTCGGCGACACCCGAGATCGCAGCGAGGACTCGCGGCGCTTTGGAGCGGTCCCGGCAGCAGCCCTGCGCGGGCGTGCTGCGCTGCGGGTCTGGCCCCCCTCGGACTGGGGCCGGCCATGAGCCCCGCAGCGACCCGATCCCGTCCCGGGCAGCGCCTGATCGAGCATGATCGTGGCCTGGGCACCCGCTGGGTGGCCGGAACCGACGAGGCCGGGCGTGGGGCGCTTGCCGGGCCGATCGTGGCAGCGGCGGTCCTGCTCGAGCCGGGCCTGCTGGTCGGGCCGGCAGCAGCCCGGCTGGCACGCCTCAACGACTCGAAGCTGCTCAGCCCGGACGTCCGCGAGCAGCTGCTGCGCCAGGTGCTGCAGGCCGCATCCCGCGTGCGGATCTGCTGCGTCTGCGCCGAGCGGATCGACAGGATCGGGATCCAGCGGGCCAACCTCGGTGCGATGGAGCAGGTCCTCGCTGAGCTCGATGCGCCAGGCACCACGCTGCTCGTCGACGGCTACGAGCTGCCCGGGCTGCCCCATGCCCGTCGCATCGTGAAGGGGGATAGCACGAGCGCTGCCATCGCCGCGGCAGCGATCGTGGCCAAGGTCACGCGCGACCGGATGATGCAGGCGCTGGCCGCGGCCAGCGGCGACCCGTACGGCCATGCTGCCCACAAGGGGTACGGGACTGCCGAGCATCGGGAACGGATCCTCGAGCTGGGCCCGGGCCCCGAGCACCGGCGCAGCTTCCTGACCAAGCTGCTGGCAGCTGGCTGAGGTGCCGCACCCGGGGCGCGGCCCGGCGCCACTGCCTCGCCGGGATGGTCGCCCGCGTGGCCAGCCGCTCCTGCTTCGGCGCGTGCCGACGTCCCCGCACGCGTGGGTGTCCTGCCACCGAGCCTAGAACGCATTGCGAAGCCAGTGCACCTCGTGGTCGCCGTCGTCCCGGAGCTTGACCTGGGCCACGTCGAACCGGAAGCGGTCGGTCTGTGGGTGCTCGCGTGCATGGCTTGCGATCCATGCCACCGCTGCCCGTCGGATGCGGTGCCGGGAACGCCGGTCGAGCGGCAGCCACGGCTGCCGCCGCCCCGGGCCGCAGGCCTTGACCTCGACGAAGGCGATCGTCCGGTTCCGGCGCGCCACCAGGTCGAGCTCTCCCCAGCGGCAGCGCCAGCGCTCGGCGAGGATCGCCCATCCGCTGGCCTCGAGCTCGCCGCGGACGACCGCCTCACCGGCCAGGCCGATCCGGTGGGCCGTCGGGACATCGAGGTGTAGCTGTGATCCATCCATGTCGTGCAGCATCCCGACCTGCAGGCAACGCCAGGCGCCAACTCCGTGCCGTCCCTGCAACGCCCTCCGCACCCCACGCGTGACGAACCGGGTCTCCCGCTCCCGCCCATCCGCCCCTCCTGTGATCCGTGGTCGATTGGGCATGGGGGTGATGCCGGATCGTACGCGGATCCGTGGTGGGGGCGGCGCGGGCCGCATGCGCGGTCGATTGGGCATGGGAGTGATGCCGGATCGCACGCGGATGTGCGGCCAGGGTGGCGCGGGGGCCTGGGTGGCGCGGGGGAAGTGCGGTCGATTGGGCAAGGGGGTGATGCCGGATCGTACGCGGATGCGTGGGGCAGGGATGCGGGGATGTCGGCACGATGCTGGTGCGAAGTCGGCACGAATGTCGCGCACCGCGCAGCCCGGGCTCGGCGAGCATTCCCACCATGTTCGGATCGATCACCACCGCAGTGCTGCTTGGGGTGTCCGCCGTGCCGGTCACCGTCGAGGCCAGGGTCGGGCAGGGCCTGCCGCAGCTGACGATCGTCGGCATGCGCGAGGCAGATGCCCGCGCCTGCCGCGAGCGCATCCGCTGTGGGCTGCAGGCTGCCGGGCTGGGCCTGCCGCTGGGGCGCATCACGGTGAGCCTGGCGCCGGCCGACCTGCCCAAGCGTGGTGCAGGGTGCGACCTGCCCGTGCTGCTGGCCCTGCTCGTGGCGGCAGGGGAGGTCCCGGCCGAGCAGGTCCGTGGCTGGGCCGCCTACGCCGAGGTCGGGCTGGACGGAACGCTCCGCCCTGTCCCGGGGGTGCTGGCGGCCACACGGGCAGCGGCAGCACACGGCAGCACGACGGTGCTGGTCGATGCGGCATCCGGGCCGGTGGCGGCACACGTGCCCGTGGACGTGCTGGCAGCGACGTCCGTGCCCGAGCTCATGGCCTGCCTGCGGGAGGGCTCCACCGCCGGGATGGCAGCCGGCCCCTGCGAGCTGGCGCCCGGCGATGCTGCGGTTACCGAGCTGGCCGACGTCCGGGGCCAGCAGGTGGCGGTGCGGGCGCTGACGATCGCCGCTGCAGGCGGACACAACCTGCTGCTCCATGGC
This sequence comes from Thermoleophilia bacterium, assembly GCA_007122215.1. Lineage (GTDB taxonomy): Bacteria > Actinomycetota > Thermoleophilia > Gaiellales > SKUG01 > SKUG01. Next base: position 8,436 of record SKUG01000134.1, read on the forward strand.
CCCCCGGGGTGTGGCAAGACGATGCTCGCCAGCCGGCTGCCCGGGCTGCTCCCGGCGCTCCCCGGAGAGGAGTACCTCGAGGTCTGTGAGCTCCACGACGCAGCCGGCGTTGCCCCGCCGGCACCCGGGATGCGCCCCTTCCGCGCACCCCATCACGGCGTGACCCCCACGGCGCTCGCGGGGGGCGGTTCCGGCAGCGTCCACGTGGGGGAGGTGACGCTGGCGCATCGCGGCGTGCTCTTCCTCGACGAGGTGGCCGAGTTCCGCCCCAGCGCGCTCGATGCCCTGCGCCAGCCGCTGGAGTCCGGCCACGTTGCCGTCCGGCGGGCCGGGTGGATGGCGCAGATGCCTGCCCGCGTCCAGCTCGTGGCCGCGATGAACCTCTGTCGGTGTGGGCGGACCGGCACGCGATCCGCAGAGCCCTGTCGCTGCTCGGATGCATCCCGCGAGGCCTACCGGAACCGGGTCAGCGGCGCGATCCTCAGTCGCTTCGACCTGGGCGTCCGGCTCGTCGAGCCGCACGACAGCCTGGCCGTGCTGCCCGCAGCCCCCACCAGCGAGGAGGCATGCTGCGCGGTGCTCGGAGCGCGGGAACGCCAGGACGCCCACAACCCGGGCGGCTGCTGCAACGCGCTGCTCCGACGGGCCGAGGGGGGCCGGCTGGAGCTGGGCGACGATGCCGGCGAGGCCATGGCGCGTGCCATCCAGGCACTGCGCATCGGTGGACGCACCCAGCTCGCCGTGCTGCGTGTCGCACGCACCATCGCTGACCTGGCCGGGCGGGATCGCATCGTCCGCAGCGACCTCGTCGAAGCACTCGGGTACCGACCGACCATCGAGGCCTCCTGATGGTCGCGACGCAGGCCCCGGACGTGCGCGCGGCATGGTGGCAGCTGGCACGCATCGAGCAGGCCTACGGGGTGATCCTCTCCGAGCATGGCCGCTTGCCGCACGGGGATCCATTCCTGGCCAGGGCGGAGCTCGAGCGACGGGCCGCACGCTCTCCCGTGCTGGCACGCATCCTCGCCGAGGTCGGTGTGGACGCCCCACCCGAATCGGTCGTCCTGCCCTGTGACGAGCGGTATCCGGCAGCGCTCGCGAACCACCCGCTGGCCCCCTGGGCGCTCTACACCCGCGGCAGCGCGGAGCTGCTCGACCCGGATCGGCTGCGGATCGGGATCGTCGGCTCACGGCGGGCACGACCCACGCACCTGGCGCACGTCCACGACATCGCCGCCGACCTGGCACGGGCCGGTGCCTGCATCGTCAGCGGGCTCGCGCTGGGCATCGACGCCCGGGCACATGCCGGAGCGCTCGCTGCCGGGGGCGCGACCATCGCGGTGCTGCCCGCCGGGCTCGACCACCTCGTTCCCCATCGCAACCGGCCCCTCGCCGGGCAGATCCTCGAGTCCGGTGGCCTGCTGCTCAGCCCTTATCCCGACGACCGAGGGCCGGAGCGGTGGCAGTTCGCAGCCCGCAACAAGGTCGTGGCCGGGCTCGTTCGCTTCCTGCTGGTCGGTCAGGCTGCCGCTCGCAGCGGCACCCTCCACACCGTGGACGAGGCGCTGCAGATGGGCTGCGAGGTCGGGGCCATCCCCGGTGCCCACGATGACCCCGCCTGCGCCGGATCCAACCGCCACCTGCGAGACGGTGCGCACCCGGTGCTGGCCGCGATCCACGTCCTGCGCTGCCTCGGGCTGGATGCGCCGGCGGCGCCACCACCATCGCAGCAGCCGCCGGATCCGCTCCTGGACGCGCTCGAGGTTCCCCGCACGCTCGACGTGCTGGCAGCGCTCGTGGGTGGCGAGGAACGGGAGGTGGCATGCCGGCTGGTCGAGCTCGAGCTCGAGGGGGCCGCCACCCGGCTGTCCGATGGCAGCTGGGCCGCGGCCGGCGCGGGATGGGACCCGTCGGGGCGGTCCTGAAGCTGCTAGGCTGCGCCCTGCTCAGGGGCGTAGCTCAGTTGGTAGAGCATCGGTCTCCAAAACCGAGGGTCGCAGGTTCGAGTCCTGTCGCCCCTGCTGCATGTTCCATCCCACGCTGTTCACGGGTATTGCGATCATGCTCGCGCTGTTTGCTTTCCATGCAGGGCGGGCAGGACAACCAGTGGTTGCCCTGACGGCTGGCCTGCTCGCACTCTGGTTCGCTGCAGGCGTGGGGCAGGCACTTCGTCCTCGGCTCGCCCGCTGGGCGCGCGCCATGCAAGGACACGATGGAGACCACTGACAGCGAACAGGAACTGCGGCGACTCTGGCGCCGCTACACCGAGCAGCGTGACGAGAAGGCGCGCGAGCGCCTGATCCTGACCTACGCTCCGCTCGTGAAGTTCGTCGCGGGACGCCTCGCGGTGGGCCTGCCGGGCCATGTCGACGAGGGGGACCTCGTCAGCTACGGGATGCTCGGGCTGATCAACGCCATCGAGCGCTACGAGCCCGACCGCGACATCAAGTTCGAGACCTACGCGATCAGCCGCATCAAGGGCGCGATCATCGATGAGCTGCGATCCATGGACTGGGTGCCACGCTCGGTTCGCAGCCGCGCCCGGGAGATCGAGCGCACGATCGGCCAGCTCGAGAACAAGCTCAAGCGTGCCCCCACCGACGAGGAGATCTGCTCCGAGATCGGGATCACCGAGGACGAGTTCCACCAGAACCTCGCGGCCATCCACCGCTCCTCGATCGCAGCCCTCGACGAGCTCTGGAGCATCTCGGCAGGCGGAGGCGACACCGTCGCGCTGATCGACACCATCGAGGATCCCAACGCCGCCGAGCCCGCCACTGCCTTCCAGGGGGAGGAGACGCGCCAGGCCCTGACCGAGGCCATCCGGCGCCTGCCCGAGCGTGAGACCCTCGTCATCGTCCTCTACTACTACGAGGAGCTCACGCTGCGGGAGATCGGCTCGATCCTCGGGGTCACCGAGTCGCGGGTCTCCCAGCTCCACACCAAGGCCGTGCTGCGCCTCAAGGCGCGGCTCAACGCGCAGATCAACCGCGCTGCCTGAACCGGCGGGCCGGCCACCACGCTGCCCGCCCCGGCGGCCCCGAAGGGCCCGCCACCCCCGCCCAGTGACCGTCCCGCCCACCGTGCTGCAGTACACTGTGGCGCGCACGCCGCAGCGTCCCCGCATCCAGGCGCGCGCCCCGAGCCCCGAGCCATGCACCACGCCATCCACAGCAGCGGACACGCCCTGGGCACCGTCTCCATCGGTGACGCCGTGAGCTGCCGCGTCTGCGGCCGGGACCTGCTCGCCGGGGAACGCACCACCGGCATGTTCGAGCCCAGCGGCCACGGCCCCTACGACGTCTGCGACCTCTGCCTGCCACACGCCGGCAGCTACGGCCTCGTGCCGGAACCCCTGCCCCATGCCGAGGACGGGCCAGGTGTCCGCCGCGCCTCGCTGCGAGGCATGCTCCGTCGCCTGGTCCGGCGCCGCCGGACCACGCCCGAGGGAGCACTCCCCGTGGGCTCTGCCGCCGTGCCCATGGCGCTCCGTGCGCTGGCCCGGACGAGCCATGGCCGCACCCTGGCCAGCCTGCGCCGCTCGCTCGGCGAGCCCGAGGTCAGCGTCCGCCCCCGCTCGGGAACTGCCAGCGAGATCCTCGTGACCGTCTGCTGGGACGTCGGCTGGTACCAGTACCGCGTCAGCCCCAGCGGGGTGCTCTGGCGCAACGGCACCCGGTCGGCGGACATCGCCGGCGACATCCAGGACCCCAACGCCCACCTGCTCGACGACGGCAGCATCCGGCTGCTGGGCTCGCTGGCATCGGCCGTCGAACAACCAGCCCCTGGGAGGCAGCCATGATCTACTGCGTGATTCCCCCCGAGCTCAAGGACGAGCTCTACGATAGGCTCGTCGAGTACTACGCTTCGAATCCCAACGTCGAGGTGATCATCGACCGTCGCTCGCAGGACCGTCGCGCAGGCCAGGGGGAGGTTCCGGACGACGTCCGGGAGCGCCGCCAGGTCCGTGACCGCCGGCGGGCACGGCCAGGCACCTTTCCGTCGGTCGAGCTTCCAACCAGCAAGGAGTAGACGATGGCAGTGGCAACGCGCACCTTCCAGAACCTGATCGGCGGCCAGTGGGTCGACGGCTCGAGCGGTGAGACCTTCGACACGGTCAGCCCCGCCACCGGCGAGCTGCTCGGGACCTTTCCGAAGTCCACTCGCGACGACGTCGATCGCGCCGTCGCCGCCGCACGGGAGGCCTTCCGCTCCTGGTCGCTGATGCCGGCCCCGCGGCGCGGCGAGATCCTGTTCCGCGCTGCCGAGATCCTCGTCGAGCGCAAGGAGGACCTCGCACAGGAGATGACGCGCGAGATGGGCAAGGTCCTGGCCGAGGCCCGCGGCGACGTGCAGGAAGCCATCGACATGGTCTACTTCATGGCCGGCGAGGGGCGTCGACTGGTGGGGGAGACGGTCCCTGCCGAGATGCCCGACAAGTTCGCGATGAGCGTGCGCATGCCCGTCGGCGTGATCGCCTGCATCACCCCGTGGAACTTCCCGATCGCCATCCCGTCCTGGAAGATCGCTCCGGCCCTGATCGCCGGCAACACCGTGGTCTTCAAGCCGGCATCCGACACCCCGCTGCTCGCGCTGCGCCTGGCGGAGATCCTGCAGGAGGCCGGGCTTCCCGACGGCGTGCTGAACATGGTCTTCGGCGGTGGCTCCGACGTGGGTGACGCCGTCGCCACCCACCCCGACGTCGACGTGGTCTCCTTCACCGGATCCTCGTGGACCGGTCGCGAGATCACCAAGCGCACCGCCGACCAGCTGAAGAAGGTCACGCTGGAGCTCGGTGGCAAGAACGTGATCGTCGTGCTCAACGACGCGAACCTCGACCTCGCCATCGACGGCATCGTCTGGAGCGCCTTCGGCACCACCGGCCAGCGCTGCACCGCAGCCAGCCGCGTCGTGGTCGAGGAGGGCGTCTACGACGAGGTCGTCGAGCGGCTCGCCGAGCGCGCCCGCGGCCTCACCCTCGGCAACGGCCTCGAGGACTCCGTCGAGGTCGGGCCCGTGATCAACGATGCCGCCCTGCAGAAGATCCACTCCTACCGCGAGGTCGGCGAGGCCGACGGTGCCCGCCTGGTCGCTGGCGGCAACATCGCCACCGGCGCCGGACTCGAGGGCGGACACTTCTACGAGCCCACCGTCTGGGCCGACGTCGACCCGAATGCCCGGATCGCCCAGGAGGAGATCTTCGGCCCGGTGACTGCCGTGATCAAGGCGCGCGACTTCGACCACGCCATCGAGATCGCCAACGGCGTCGACTTCGGCCTCTCGAGTGCGATCTTCACCGAGAACGTCAACCGTGCGTTCGTGGCGATGCGCGACCTCTACACCGGCATCTGCTACATCAACGCCGGCACGATCGGCGCGGAGATCCAGCTGCCCTTCGGGGGAACCCGCGACACCGGCAACGGGCACCGGGATGCGGGCGTGGCCTGCCTCGACAACTTCACCGAGTGGAAGTCGGTCTACGTGGACTACTCCGGGACGCTGCAGCGCGCGCAGATCGACCACGACTGAGGGTGACGCACGCGGTCGGGGTGGCCCGGCCAGCATGCCGGGAGGAGCACCATGACCCGCGGGCAGGACAACCAGGGCGACGTCGCGGCACTGCGCGAGGTGCTGGCAGCCGAGCTTGCCGCCAGCAACCACGTCGAGCGCGTGCTGGACGGCGTTCAGCACGCCGAGGCCCGCGAGGCGCTGCTGCAGGTGCTCGACGATGCCCGTCGGCACGTCGCAGCGCTGCAGGTTGCGATCGAGTCCCTCGATCCGCGCCAGGCCCACGCCGGGCGCAGCGCACGCCAGGAGGCCTGATGCAGACCGTCGACGAGACCATCCGCGAGGTCGCCCGGCGCTTTGCCTGGCCGGCCCGCCGCAGCGGCGACCTGCTCTGCGGGCGTGGCAGCGACCCGGTGCAGCGGGTCGTCGTCTGCGTCAACAGCGCCGAGGTCGAGCGGGTCGAGGATGAGCACGCGCTGATCCTCGTCGCATCGGAGGTGGCGACGCTCGTGCGCGGGCGCGCCTACAGCCGCGTCGTGGCCGGTCGCTCGGTCAGCCACGTCCTGCAGCAGGCCGCCGAGCGGCACCAGTCGCTGCTGGTCGCACCCGAGATGCTGCACTTCGGCGCGGGCGGCTTCGATGCCCGACTGGTCGAGGCGCTGGGCCTGCAGGACGTGCGGGTGGCCGCGCCGCGCCGCGCCGCCGGCTTCCGCCTGGTGGGCTTCGTGCCGCCCGCACACCTCGACGCCGTCCGTGACGCCTGCTTTGCCGCAGGGGCAGGCCAGATCGGTGAGTACGATTCCTGCTCATGGTCGAACCCGGGTACCGGCACCTTCCGTGGCAGCGACCGCTCCCAGCCCAGGGCCCGCGCGCGGTCGAGACTGTCGCCGATCAGCCAGGCGCCCAGCCCCTCGCCCTGCCGGGTGGGGTGCACCGCGACCGGGCCGAGGAGCAGAACGGCCTTGTCGGCGATGCGCACCGGCCAGTGCCGGATCGCCGCCACCACCGCGCCATGGTCGCGCAGCAGCAGGCAGAGCGCGGCCACCGGCGCCACCCCGTCGCGCAGCCGGTAGGAGGACAGCGCCTCGCGCCCCGGGGCGAAGCA
>SKUG01000102.1 GCA_007122215.1 Thermoleophilia bacterium
CCAGCGCGTCCAGCCGGACGAGGAAGCGTGCCGTCGGCTCGTCCGCAGGCGCACGTCGCACGGTGTCGCTGAACAGTCCCAGCGACGCGCAGACCCGCAGCCAGAGGTCGCTCGTGGCTGGCCGGTGCTGGTCCTCGGCCGCCATGATCGTCACCAGCTCCCGTCGCAGCGAGGCGTCGGCGATCCCGGCGTAGACGCGGGCCACCAGCCGGGGGAAGGCCTCGACCACGTGATGGTTCTGGGTGGCATAGGCGCGCAGCTCGTCGCGGCTGACGGTGCCGTCGACCCAGCGGGCAAGGAAGCCGCTGGCGGCGATGTCGCGCTCGACGACCAGCGACTCGATCGTCGCGGTGAGCGTGCGGGCCGCAGACGGGCCTCCGGCTTCGGTTCGGTACGTCGTCCCCATGCTGACCAACCTCCGGGCGTGGATGCGGAACGCTAGCACGGGACCATCCGGGGCTGCGGCAGCCCCCCGTGGGCGTGGCCCCTGCAGGCGCTAGGATGGCCGCATGGACAGCGCCGACATCCGCAGCAGGTTCCTTCGCTTCTACGCCGATCGCGGGCACGAGGTCGTGCCATCCGCGTCGCTGGTGCCCTCCAGCTACGACCCATCGGTCCTGCTCACCACGGCCGGGATGCAGCCGTTCAAGCCCTACTTCATGGGGGAGGCCGAGCCCCCCGCGCCGCGCCTTGCCAGCTGCCAGAAGTGCTTCCGCACGCCCGACATCGACGAGGTCGGATCGACGGCACGCCACCTCACGTTCTTCGAGATGCTCGGCAACTTCTCGGTCGGGGACTACTTCAAGGCCGGTGCGATCGAGGCTGCCTGGGAGCTCGTGACCGGCGTGCTCGGCCTCGATCCCGAGCGGCTCTGGGTCACCGTCCACGAGGGCAGCGAGGCCCTGGGCATCGGCCCGGACGAGGAGGCCATCGAGCTCTGGGTGGCGCAGGGCATGCCCCGCGAGCGGATCGTCCAGCTTGGCTCGGACAACTTCTGGAGCGCGGGCCCGACCGGGCCCTGCGGTCCCTGCAGCGAGCTCTACTACGACCGCGGGGTCGAGCACGACGGAGGCAGCGGCGAGGTGCTCCCCGGGGGCGAGAGCGATCGCTTCCTCGAGTTCTACAACCTCGTCTTCATGCAGTACAACCGGGCGGCAGACGGCACGCTCAGCGACCTGCCCACCCAGAACATCGACACGGGCATGGGCCTCGAGCGGATCAGCTCCATCCTCCAGGGGGGCGTGTCGGTGTTCGAGGTCGACTCCATGCAGGCGCTGATCCGCTGGGCCGAGCAGGCCTCGGGGCGCAGCTACGGGCAGGACTCGGCCACCACCAAGGCCCTGCGGGTGATCGCAGACCACGGGCGCGGAATGAGCTTCCTCGTGGCCGACGGCGTGCTGCCGGGCAACGAGGGGCGTGGCTACGTGCTGCGGCGAGTGATCCGCCGCGCGATCCAGCAGGCAGATCGCATCGGCCTGTACCCTGGCGGGCGTACGGGCGTGCTCGCCGCGCTGGCGGGGCAGGTCGTCGACACGTGGGGAGATGCCTATCCCGAGCTGCGCAGCGCGCGGTCGGAGGTGCAGCGGGTGCTGGACACGGAGGAGGAGCGGTTCCTGCGCACGCTGGAGGAGGGGTCCGGGCGCCTGGCCCGGATCACCGCGGCCGCCGGCGGCCCGGGGGCCACGATCAGCGGGGAGGATGCCTTCCAGCTCCACGACACCTACGGCTTCCCGATCGAGCTGACGGGGGAGCTGGCCCGCGAGCAGGGGTTGGCGGTCGACCTCGCAGGTTTCGAGCGGCTGATGGAGCAGCAGCGGGTGCGGGCTCGCGAGGCTGCCACGTCCGGCCGCCTCGTGGCTCCCGACGCTGCAGCCGCGTTTGCCCGGCAACACCCCGCCGGACGCTTCGTGGGCTACGGGCAGGACGAGGTCGAGACGACGGTCGTGGCCGTCGAGGGAATCGACGACGACCACGCGCTGGTGCGCCTGGCGGCGTCCCCGTTCTATGCCGAGGGGGGAGGACAGGTCTCCGACTCGGGGACCATCACCGGACCCTCCGGCCAGGCACGGATCATCGACGTGCTGCGCTTCGAGGACGACCAGGTGCTGGTGGTCACCCTCGACGGTCGGCTGGCAGCCGGCGATGCGGTGACGGCCGTGGTCGACCGGGCGGCCCGTCGCGCCACGGAGGCCCACCACACCGCAACCCACCTGTTGCACCGCGCGCTGCGGGATGAGCTCGGTGACCACGTCCGGCAGGCGGGGTCGCTGGTGGCTCCGGACCGGCTGCGCTTCGACTTCACCCACCCCGAGCCGCTCAGCAGCGCGGAGCTCGCCCGGATCGAGGGGCGGATCAACGATGCGATCGCAGCGGGGCTGCCCGTCAGCTGGGTCGAGGTCCCGATCGACGAGGCGCGCGAGCGCGGCGCGATGATGCTCTTCGGCGAGAAGTACGGCGACCAGGTGCGGATGGTCAGCGTCGGCGACGGCCTGTCACGTGAGCTGTGCGGCGGCACCCACGTTCCCGACACCTCCCGGATCCGGCTGCTGGTGGTCACCGGCGAGTCGAGCGTCGGCGCCGACACGCGCCGGATCGAGGCCGTCACCGGCGATCCCGCGATCCAGCTCCTGCGGGAGCGGTCCGAGGCTGCAGCGCGCGCCTCGGCCGAGCTGAACGTTCCCGTGGATCGCCTGGCCGAGCGGGTGTCGAGCCTGCGCAGCGAGCTGCGCGACCTGCGTCGCGAACTCAGCGCCGCCCGCAGCGGGGGACACCTCGGGGCTGCCTCGGAATCGGCCGTGGCGGGGCCGTCGGGCACGCTCATCAGCTACCGTGCAGACGGGCTGGGGCCGGACGAGCTGCTCGACCTGTCGGATCGCCTGCGCAGCCGGCACGAGCCGGCCGTGGTCGTGCTCGGTGCGGCAACCGACGAAAAGGTCCACCTGCTCGCAGCAGTGTCGGACGCGCTGGTCGATGACGTCCATGCCGGACGCCTCATCGGGGAGGTCGCCCCGCTGGCCGGCGGCCGTGGCGGTGGTCGGCCGGGAATGGCCCGTGCGGGCGGCAGCGATCCTGCCGGCCTGGATGCTGCGCTGTCCCGGGCGGCGGAGCTCGCCGGGACGGCACTGGGCCTCGACACCGTCGCGAGCGGGCAGCCGTCGGCATGACGGTGATGGCGCTGGACGTCGGTGATCGACGGACGGGGATCGCGGTGAGCGACCCGGACGAGCAGCTGGCACGCCCCCTGCGGACCATCGAGCGTGCGGGATCATCCGAGGGCATCGCTAGCATCTGCCAGATGGTGGACGAGCTCAACGTGAGCACCGTGGTGGTGGGCCTGCCGCTGCGCCTGGATGGGACCCGCGGTCCGCAGGCAGATCGCGCGGCAAGCCTCGCCGACCGCCTGCAGGCACGGCTCGACGTTCCCGTCGTGCTGCACGACGAGCGGTTCACATCCACGCTCGCCGACCGGCTCCACGGAGACGGCGGCCACGATCGGGACAGCAGGGCCGCAGCGCACCTGCTCAGCTCCTGGATGGAGGCACGGACATGAGGCTGTCACGACGATCCACTCCGCAGGTGGAACCCCTGCTTGCGCTGTCGAGCTACGCGGACGGTCCACTGGACCTCGACGACGTTCCTGCGCCCGTCCACTACGCGGGCCAGGGCGGGCCCGGGCGTGGTCCCGGCCCGGTGCGCCGCTTCCTGCGGCGCCTGCTGGCCGTGGTCGCCCTGCTTGCTGCCCTGGGGATCGGTGCCGCCGTCGTCTGGGCCGTGATGGCCAGCACCGGTGATTCCGAGATGCTGGCCGACGGCGAGTCGGTCACGATCACCGTCCCCGAGGGAGCCTCGGCCTCACAGGTCGCGGACCTGCTTGCCGAGGAGGGAGTGGTACGCAACCGGCTGGTCTTCGCGTCGCGGCTCCGCTTCAGTGACGTTGCCCCACGGATCCGGGCGGGTGACCACACCTTCGTCGGGGGGATGACCTACGAGCAGGTGATCGAGGAGCTCACGAGCGCTCCGCCCCCGGCACCCACCTTCACCATGACGGTGCCGGAAGGCTACCGCAACACCGACACCGCGATCCGGATCGACGAGATGCGCAGCGGCGAGCCGGGAGCCTCCGGGCAGCTGCCGCGGTTCAGCGGGGAGCAGTACCTCGCTGCGGTCGCGCAGTCCCGCCCGCCGGGCCGCTGGGCGCGCTGGGTCCCCGACTCGGTTCCGACCGGGGGGCACCCGACGAGCCTGATGGAGGGATTCCTCTTCCCCGCCACCTACGAGCTGCTGGACGAGGCCACGCCGGCCGACCTGATCGAGCGACAGCTCGAGGCGTTCGAGCGGAACGTGGCCACGGTCGACTTCACGCGTGCGCGCGAGGCCAACCTCACCCCGTACGAGGTCCTGGTCATCGCGTCGATGGTCGAG
>SKUG01000280.1 GCA_007122215.1 Thermoleophilia bacterium
GCCACGAGATCCGCGACGGCATCGAGCTACAAGCCCACCTCGACAGCTACCGCCACGAATACAACCACCACCGACCCCACGAATACCTCGCCTGGGAACGACCCGAAGCCGTCTACACCGCCGGAACCCTCAAACTGAAACAGGCCAACCAGGGCTCACAACCTTGACGCGGGACACTTCAGCGCATCGACCAAGATGCCCAGTATGCGGGCGTGCGCATCACGCTGCGCGGCCAGCTGGGAAACGCGCGACTGTACCTGCAGGTAGGCATCGGCACCGACCCCGCCGATGCGTTTCTCCCGGCCGAGCTGACGTTTCCGACCCTGCTGGGGGATCCTCCGATCCGCCTCGGTGGCTATCCCATCGAGTCCACCATCGCAGAGAAGTACCACGCCATCGTCGCCCTGGGCCGTGCCAATAGTCGCATGAAAGACTTCTTCGACATCAGCGATTGGGCCCGGCGCGGCAGCATCGACCCCCACGAGCTGGGCGCCGCCCTCACCGCAACGTTCGCGGCCCGCTCGACACCCTTGCCTGCAGAGCCGCTTCCTCCAGGGGATGAGTTCGCGTCAGACCCTGACAAGCTCGACCAGTGGTCTGCCTTCTGCGCACGCGTGCGGATCGCCGATCCGCCAACGCTCCAGCAGGTGTGCAGCAGCATCAGGGAGCTGCCCCGCCCTCTGGCCAGGCGGCCCGATCCAGTGCTGTGACCGCGAGAACTCCCCGGGTGGTGCATTCGTTCCTCGCAGGGAGAAAGCTCAGTCGATGGGCTTGCGGAGCCCGCTGCCGCCGATGTCCGGGGTGGCGGCGTCGAACAGCTGCAGGTAGGGCGAGTGCTGGTAGATGCGGTTGCGGCGATGCCCGGTGGTCTCGTGCAGGATCCCCAGCTTCTCGAATCGGCCGATGAGGGCATTGGCCTGCCCGTACGTGCAGCCAAGCGCCTGCTCTGCGGCGCGTACGGTGATGATCGGTCGCTCGAACAGCAGCTCAAGCAGCGGAATCGCAAACGGGGAACGCTCGGTTCCCACCGCGCGCAGGTGTGCCTCGCGCAGGCTCAGGATCTCGCGGGCGAGCGTCGTCGCATCGCGGCTGACCTCAACGATGCCGCGCAGGAAGAACTCGACCCATGCCTCCCAGTTGCCATCGTTTCGGACTGCCATCAGGCGGTCGTAGTACTCGGCCCGGTGTCGCTTGAAGAAGTGACTCAGGTAGAGCAGCGGCTTGCGCAGCGTGCCACGCTCGACCAGCTGGAAGGTGATCAGCAGGCGCCCGACGCGCCCGTTGCCGTCGAGGAAAGGATGGATCGTCTCGAACTGGGCGTGGGTCACCGCGCAGTGCACCAGGGTGGGCAGCGACTCGCGGTCATGGAGGAACGCCTCGAGCTGGTCCAGGGCCTCCATCATCTGCGGCACGGGCGGCGGCACGAACGTTGCGGTGTCGAGCGTCGAGCCCGGCGGCCCGATCCAGTTCTGTGAGCGTCGGAACTCTCCGGGGGTTGCGTGCTCTCCCCGCACGTTGCGCATGAGCTCCGCCTGGATCATCCGGATCAGGCGCAGGGAGAGGGGCAGGCGTTGGAGCTCGTCGATGCCGGCGTTCATCGCGCGGACGTAGTTGATGACCTCGTGCGTGTCGTTGGCGCCGGCGCCCACCTGGCCCGCCTCGACGGCGAGGACGTCAGCGAGCGAGCTCTGGGTGCCTTCGATCTGGGATGACAGGACCGCTTCCTGGCGAACGTACATCGCAACGAAGAGGTCGGGGTTCGGCAGGATCTCCGTGGCTCCGTCCAGGCGGCCGAGGCTGCGATCAGCCTCGGAGAGAAGCGTCTGGAGGGATCCGCCGATCCGGATCGGCGGATCCGGCGGCACGGGATGCGGAACGAACGCCGCACGACCCGAACCCTGTGGGGTCCAGACGCCCGCGCGATGTGTAGTTCTCTCGGTCACGGGACTGCTCCGCAGGGCCCGTCGCGTATGTCGGGCAGGTCGAAATATGGCCATGGGAATGCTACCCATATGTCGACCTGGTCGAAACAAGGGCCTCTTCCGGCGGGCCATGTTGCGACCACCGCACATCGTGGAGCGCGGGGGATGGACCAGCTGGCGTTGCCTCGCGCTGATGGGCAACACCGCGCGGCCCGCCCCGGGGAGAATCCAGGCCTGCTGTTGCCGGGCATGGGTCCGCACGTGCCAGCCGCAGGATGGCCTCCGGGTGGGAGCAGGCCGCAGCGTGTCGCGCTCAGCGCAGCGCGAGGCGCCCGGCGCGGCGCACCGCAACGGCCGTGAGCACCGCGCCGATGGCCACAAGGTGTGCGACGCCCGTGGCGATGCCGCGGGCCGGGCGGGTCTCGTAGAGCACGGTGTTGAAGAGGTCGGCCGCCGGCACGAGCGGAAACAGCTGGTTGACGGCGTTGGCGACATCCATGCTGCCGGCCGCGGCCAGGGGCAGCAGTGGCAGCACCACGAGCACCGCGGCCAGCGCCGCGCTGCGACCGTCGGGGGTGAGCGTTGCCAGCGCAGCTCCGAGCGCCGCGAAGGTGAGCCCGGCCACGGCAGCGGCGGCCACGAGCAGGGGCAGGCGCAGCCAGTCCTGGGACTCGGCGATCGCGAACACCACGAACAGCCCGAGCGTGGCGAGCATGCTCAGGAGCGCGCCGGTGAGCACCTTCGCGGCGATCAGCACGCTCGGGGTGACCTGGCCCTGCAACAGGCGCGAGCCGACACCCTCGTCCCGCTCGGCCGCGGTGAACGACGCCGCCACGACCGCGCACAGCAGCGCCCCCACGAGCGCCGCGACGTAGCTCAGCGCGCGGGCCGACAGCGCAGGGCTTGCGCCCTCGGCGCTGACCCGCACGAGCTCCACCGGGCGTGCGGTGGCCTCGAGCGCCCCGCCGGCGAAGTTCATCGCCAGGGAGGCATCCTGCGCGAAGCTGATCATCTGCTCGGCGTCGCTGCGGATGCGGGGATCGTCGCTGCGCTCGATGATCTCCTCCAGCAGGTCGATGGCCGGCGAGAGCCCGAGCAGGGAGTAGCGCTGCCCGACCACCACGGCATCGCCCCCGTCGACGAGCGTGCGCAGGTAGCCGCTGTTGACCTCGATCAGCTGGCTGGAGAGGTCCAGGTTGAGCGCGTAGATCGCGCCGCGGGCGCGCTCGGCGATCAGGTCGCCGAGCGGGTTGTCGCCGGTGTAGAAGCGCAGCTCGGCCGGGGAGAGCATCGTCTCTGCGGTCTCCCGGAAGCTCGGGGGCACCACCAGGACCGCATCCACCTGTCCGGCATCGAGCGCGCGCATGGCCTCGGCGGTGGTGGGCATGGACTGCACGGTGATCTCGTCCGCGACGCGCTCGAGGTAGCCGTCGATCTCGAAGGTCTCGTCCCCGAGGCTGATCGCGTCGATGCCGGCCTCGTTGACCAGCGCCACGGTGGCGTTCGAGCCGCTGGTCACGAGCACCGCGCCGGCCACCAGCGCGACCAGCAGCGGGTAGGTGACCACCAGCGCCAGCAGCATCCGCGAGCGTGCCAGCAGCCGCAGGTCCTTGCGGATGATCAGTCCGGTGAGTCCCATCAGGCACCTGCCCCGATGCCGGGGGTCGAGTCGTGCCAGAGCGTGAGCATCCCCCGCTCGATGGGGTCGGCGACCTCCGTGAAGGCGTCCTCGCGCACGAGCGCGGCGAGCCCCTCGAGCGGGCCCTCGTAGGCGACGTGGCCCGCGCACAGCACCACGATCCGGTCGGCGCGGGAGGCCTCGCGCACCGAGTGCGTGGCAAAGAGCAGGGCCGTGCCGGTCTCGCGGCGCTGCTCGAGCAGGCTCCAGAGCGTCTCGACGTGAGCGAGGTCCAGGCCCGTGGTGGGCTCGTCGAGCACGATCGCGCGGGGGTTGCCGAGCAGGCCGATCGCCAGGTGCAGGCGCTGCTGCTGGCCGCCCGAGAGCTCCCAGGCCTGGCGGCTGGCATGGTCGACCAGCCCGGCCTCGGCCAGCGCCAGCTCGACCTCTGCCGCGCCGACCGGCTCGCCGGTGACGATCCGGCCCAGCACCGCGAGGTTCTCGGCGCAGGTCAGGCGCCGGTAGACCGCCACGCGCTGTGGCACCCAGCCGATGCGGTCGGTGCGCCGCACGACCGTGCCCGCGTCCGGCTCGGTGAGCCCCACGAGCATCGTCATGAAGGTCGTCTTGCCGCAGCCGTTGGGCCCGACCAGCGCGACCGACTCCCCGTCGGCCAGGTGCAGGTCGACCGCGTCGACCACCCGCGCGTGCCCGTAGGACTTCGAGACCCTGTTGGCGCTGATCAGCATTCCCGCCCGGCACCCTACCGCCTCGCACAGGCCCGGGCAGCCCCGCCGGTGCGGGTTACCGATGCGGCCACCTGCAGCGGCCCGGGCGGCCGACTCGCGCGCAGGCGGGCCGCCCCGGCCCGGAAC
>SKUG01000206.1 GCA_007122215.1 Thermoleophilia bacterium
CCGCGGCATCCTCGGCCTGCCGTGCGGCACCCCGCAGCCGCCGCTCGAGGTCCCGCAGCGCATCGAGCCGCTGCTGGGCGGCCTGCAGCTGCTCGGCAGTGGCCTGCTGGCCCTCGAGCTCGGCCAGCTCGGCCAGCGCATCCGCGATCGCCCCCTCGGCCTCGGCCGGGGTCGCAGGCGCATCGCTCGGGTCGGCGTGGGATGCCGCTGGCATGCCGATGGCCGCAGCCAGCAGCAGGCAGCAGCACGCGGCGCTGGCCACGCCCGCCTGCCATCGCTGTCTCCATCGGCCCATCGATCCACCTTCCCGTCCGGGCCCCGAGATCCTGCCCCACCCATCGGCAGCCACGTCCGAATCCTCCAGCCTCCCCCCGCTCCGCGTTGGCCCGGCGCTGGCGGTACGCCCCGGATGGCCGCTGCTACACTGCCGCGCATGCCGGCACGCGCCACATCGGCACTGCATGGTGACACCGTCGAGCTCACGCCCCAGCACGGCTTCCGCAGCTTCCTGCGCATGCTCAGCCTGCTCGGCCCGTTCCGCGGCCGGGTTGTGCTCTCGGCCCTGCTCGCGCTGGCGACGATGGTGCCCACGCTCGTCATCCCCCAGCTCATCGGCCGGGCGGTGGACGCGATCGCCGAGGAGCGGATCGAGGCGCTGCCCGCCATCATCTGGCTGGTGCTCGCTGCCGGGCTCGTGCGCATGCTGCTGTGGATGGCGCGACGGCTCGTGGCCGGGCAGATCAGCCTCGGGCTCGAGCTCGGGCTGCGGCGCCGCCTCCATGCCCACCTGCTGGCGCTCCCGGAGCAGTTCCACCTCGGCCAGCAGACCGGGCAGCTCATGTCCCGGATCACCGTGGACGTCAGCTCGGTGCGGTTCTTCCTGGGCTACGGCCTGATCTACTTCTTCACCCACGTCACGACGATCGTCGCCGTTGCGGTGATCATCGCGGTGATCCAGTGGCAGGTCGCGCTGGCCTTCTACGCCATGATGCCGCTGATGGTCTGGGTCTCGGCGCGCTACAGCCGCCGCATCCACGGCACCTACAAGCTGGTCCAGCAGCGCATCGCACGGGTCACGGCCGCGGCCGAGGAGAACATCGTCGGCCACCGCGTGGTGCGCTCCTTCGGCCAGGAGCAGGCCGAGGTCGAGCGCTTCGCGGGGCTGGCACGGGAGGTGGTCGCCGCCGAGCGCACGGGCGCGCTGGTGAGCGCCCGCTACCGTCCGCTCTACGACGTGCTCCCCGTGCTCACGCTCGCCGCGGTGGTCTGGCTGTCGGCACGCGCCATCGATGCGGGCACGCTCACCATCGGGGAGTTCGTGGCGTTCTTCTTCTACCTGCAGCTGGTCGTCACGCCCCTGCGCGTGGCCGGCAACATCGTCAGCCGCGCCCAGCGCGCAACCGCTGCCAGCGAGCGGATCTTCGCGGTGCTCGACCGGGACGACCACCTGCCCGTCGCCAGCCCGCCGCGCAGCCCGGACACCGATGCACCGGCTGCCATCGAGTTCGATCGCGTCGGCTTCGCCTACCCCGATGGCCGGCGCGTGCTCGACGACGTCAGCTTCCGCGTGGCCCCGGGCGAGACCGTGGCGCTCCTGGGCCGCACCGGCTCGGGCAAGTCGACCGTGGCAGCGCTGCTGTGCCGCGCGTTCGACCCCGTCGATGGCTGCATCCGCATCGACGGCATCGACCTGCGCGAGGTCGACCTGCCGCAGCTGCGCAGGTCGGTCGGGGTCGTCGGGCAGGAGCCCTTCCTGTTCTCGGACACGGTCACCGGCAACATCGGGTTCGGACGCCCCGACGCACCGCAGGAGCGGATCGAGGCGGTCGCGGCCATGGCCCGCGCGGACGAGTTCGTGGAGCGGCTGCCCGACGGCTACGACACCGTCGTCGGCGAGCGCGGCCTGACCCTCTCCGGGGGCCAGCGCCAGCGCCTGGCGATCGCTCGCGCCCTGGTCATCGAGCCGCGCCTGCTGGTGCTCGACGATGCGACCGCGAGCGTCGATGCCGAGTCGGAGTCACACATCACCGAGGCGCTGCATGCCGCAACCGGTGGCCAGACGACGATCCTGATCGCACACCGCCCGTCGACCATTCGCCTCGCCGATCGCGCGATCGTGCTCGATCGCGGGCGGATCGTGGCCGAGGGCAGCCACGACGAGCTGCTGGCCTCCAGCCCGCTGTACCGCGACATCTTCGAGCAGGCCGACGGCAGCGAGGCGTCGGGGGGCCCGGCATGAGCGCTCCCACCATCGACGTCTCGACCGGGCGCGTCGTGGCACCGGTCGACGCCAGCCAGCGCCGGCGCACGCTCGCCTTCCTCTGGAGCTTCGTGCCCAGCCATCGCCGCGCGTTCGTGATCGCGCTGGTGACGATGGGCGTGATGACGCTCGTCGACGTGCTGGTCCCCTTCGCCTTCAAGGAGGCCATCGACCGGGGCGGCCTGAGCACCGCTGCCAGCGGCGGGATCGACATGGGCGCGGTGACCTGGATCGTCGGGCTGGTGGTGGCCGCGGTGCTGCTGCGCTGGGCGATGCAGGCAGTGAACATCGTCGCGAGCCTGTTTGCGGTGCGGATCCTCGCCGACATCCGCATCCGCCTCTTCGCGCACGTGCAGGAGCAGGACATCGGCTTCTTCCAGCGCTACCGCACCGGGGTCGTGATCTCTCGCCTGACCAACGACGTCGATGCCCTGCAGAACTTCGTGCTGGACGGCATCTGGATGGTGCTGCGCAACGTGGCGATGCTGGTCGGGATCGAGATCGTCCTCTTCGCCATGGACTGGCGCCTCGCGCTGGCCGTGAACGTGGTGCTGCCGGCGATGGTCGTGGTGACGATCTGGTTCCGGATGCACTCGATCCGCGCCTACCGCCTGGTGCGGGAGCGGCTCGCGCTGGTCACCAGCCACCTCGCGGAGACCCTGGGCGGCATCCGGGTCGTCCACGCCTTCGCCGCGGAGTCCCGGATGCAGGACCGCTTCGACTCGGTCACCCGGGACCACTACGACGCGAACATGCGGACCGTCTGGCTCAACGCCATCTACTTCCCCGCCGTCGAGATGATCAGCGTCGCCGCGACGGGCATCGTGCTCTGGTACGGCGGCCTGCTCACCGCCGACCAGGCCATCACCTTCGGGGTGCTGTTCGCGTTCATCGCCTACCTCGGGGAGTTCTTCGACCCGATCCAGCAGCTGTCCCAGTTCTACAACTCCTACCTGGCGGCCATGGCTGCCCTGGACAAGATCGCCGACGTCATCGCCGCCGAGCCGCAGATCGTCGATGCTGCCGATGCGCGTGCGCTCGACAGGGTCGAGGGCCGCGTGACGATCGACCGGGTGGACTTCCGCTACGCAGGCGACCTGCCCCTCGTGCTGGACGGGGTCTCGCTCGACATCGAGCCCGGGCAGCGGGTGGCGATCGTCGGGCACACCGGCTCGGGCAAGTCGACGCTCGTGCGCCTGGTCGGCCGCTTCCACGAGCCCGTGCAGGGACGCATCATGCTCGACGGCCACGACATCCGCACGCTCCCGATGCGCTGGCTGCGACGCCAGCTCGGCCTGGTGCCCCAGGAGGTGTTCCTGTTTGCGGGCAGCATCCGCGACAACATCCGCTTCGCGATGCCCGAGGCCGACGATCGCGCGATCGATGCCGCCGTCGCCGCGCTCGGTGCGGACGACATCCTCGCCCAGCTGCCGGATGGGCTCGACACCGAGGTCGGCGAGCGTGGTGACATGCTCTCTGCCGGGGAGCAGCAGCTGGTGTCGTTTGCCCGGGCGATGCTGCTCGACCCGCCGGTGCTCGTGCTCGACGAGGCCACCTCGAGCATCGACGTCAGCACCGAGCTCGCCCTGACCCGCAGCACCCAGCGGCTGCTCGAGGGCCGCACGTCGATCATCGTCGCACACCGCCTCTCCACCGTCCGCACCGCGGACCTGATCGTCGTCCTCGACGCGGGCAGGATCGCCGAGTCCGGCACCCATGACGAGCTGCTGGCCGCCGGAGGCTCCTACGCCCGGCTCTACGGCGAGTGGCACCGCAGCGCCCGGGACCCGATCGGCCCCTCCGCCTAGAGTGGCCGGTCCAGGGCCCCGTGGCGGCCCTCCGAAGCGGCCACCTGCCGGCCTGGATCCCCCTGGGCCGGCCAAACCACGGCCCGATCGGCATCCTGGGCGGGTACGGCGAGACGATCTGCGCGCTTTCCGTCGATATTCCGGGCGAGGGGTTCCCGCCATATTGACGTTTTCCTGACGTCGACGTACCTTGGGGTGGGGACATGGCAGGTCCATGGCTGGCGTGCGTGCCGCGCGCTGGCAACGGGGAACCGTGCGGGCCTGTCCGAGGTGCGGCACGCGAGAGGACAGGGGGAGGTGACGGCATGACCGACGACTGGCTCG
>SKUG01000101.1 GCA_007122215.1 Thermoleophilia bacterium
CGGCTCCATGACCTGCCAGTTCGCGGTGGGCAGCGACGGGATGTCGGGGAAGGTTGCCGACGCCATCCCCGATCCGGCATCGGAGGCTTCCACGATCAGCCGGGCACCGGCAGCTGCCGGTGGCGGGTTGCGGTACCACAGCCAGGTCAGCGGCCCGGAGTTGTCGACGTGGGTGTACTGGACGTTGGGGGCAGCCGAGGCCCAGGTGATGCTGTGCACGATCGGCCCGGTGCCGTCGACGGTGATCATCATCGCAGCTGTCCACGGCCCGACCTGGGTCTGGCCCGAGTCCTCCACCACGCGCGCACGCACGAAGTACACACCGTCGGGCAGCGAGGGGGTCGTCCAGGCGTTGTTGGTCGAGCCGATCACCTCACCGGTCGGGGAGGCGCCCGAGGCCACCACGCTGGTGCAGGTCGCGTTCGTGCAGACCTGGAACTCCGCGTGCTGCCAGGAGTCCGGATCGGTCAGCTCCGCCCGCAGGGTCGGGGTGTCGGTGCCCACGAGGTTGTTGGGCCCCACGGGGGTGGGCTCGACGGTGATGGTGGTCGGCTGCGGGGGCAGGTTGGTGTTGCCGCCGGGCCCGAAGTCGATGAAGCTGTCGGCGTGGTAGGCCTGGTGGCGCAGCCTCCGGTTACGCGGGGTCTGGATCTCCACGCCGACCTCGAGGTAGAGGTACTCGTTCGGCGCCAGCGAGGTGGTGGTCGGGGCGAGCGGCACCGTGCCGGTCATGCACTCGCCGCTGTTGATCGGGGTGTTGGCCCCGATCGCCCACGGGGCCATCTCCTGCCACCAGGTGACCGAGCCACCGCTGACCCGAACCTTCATCGCGCGCGCCATCGGGCGGATCACCGCAGCGCCGCCACCGCCGCCCTGGTCGCAGTAGTGCAGGCTCGCCGTCCACGGGCCCCCGGGGAGCGTCGTGGCACCCGGGAACTGGTGGGCCCAGCCAACGAAGCCCGGCTGGCCGTTGCCGCCGGTCCCTGGGCCACCAAGGGGCTCGGTGGTGACCAGCGGGAAGTCCGGCGGGTAGGTGTTGGCCGCGGCGCTACGGCCCGACCAGAACGGCGTCTGGCCCATCCCGTTCAGCGTGACCTCCGAGAGCAGCCCCGCCGTGCCGCAGCCGGCCGGGAAGCAGAGCCGCTCGGCGCCGTTGACGGCTCCGGTGTTCGGTCGGTCGAACCAGAGCCGCTGCGGGTAGTCCCCGGACGGGTCGAGCACGTACTGGGCAGGCAGGTCGCGGTCGTCGAAGGTCACCGACAGCAGGTCGCCGTCGAGGTCCCAGCGCAGGTCGATGCCGAGCCTCCTGCCCTGCAGGTCGGTGACGTACGGCGGATCGAAGGTCACCCGGTCCCCGAGCAGCACCGACCCGTCCTCGAGCAGGCGCGGCGAGAAGCGCCCCTCGCTGTCGATCCGCCAGCGCCAGGTACGCAGGCCCTGCCGCTGGCGGACGATCACGTGCTCCTTGAACCAGCCAAACCCTGTCGACACCGCAAGGTCGTAGCCAGTCCCCTGGTAGAAGGCGCCGTGCTCGTGGCTGCGACGCGGGCTGGCCGGGGCACCCTCGAGCTGCCAGGCAACGTGCTCGTCGGCACCGGTGACGACCCGCACCTGTCCGCCCATCGTGGCGGGCAGCTCGAGCGAGCCGACCTGCCCGGTGGAGGCCGTGCGCGGGCCGAGCTCGGCAGCGATGAATGCCGGTGGGGTGCGGGTCGTGGTGGCCGGAGCCTGGGGGCGGGGAACCGGGAGGCAGGCTCGGCGCCGGATCACGCGACCGTTGGCCATCCGCCGCACCAGCACCCTGCAGCGGGGTGGCTGCATGCACAGCCGCTGCTGCATCACGACCCGGCGCTGGGCGTTGCGGACGGTGGTCACCCGGCAGCGAGGCGTGACCTGGCAGGTGCGGACGTGGCGGATGATCCGCCCGCCGGGGCCCCGCCGCACCTGGACCCGGCAGCGGACGCTGCCAGCTGCCTGCTGCTGGCCGGCTGCCTGCTGGGACGGCCCTGCCAGAGCAGCCGGCGTTCCCAGCGACGCATGGCCGAGCGTCGCCACAGCCAGCGCGGTGACGGCGACCAGGGTGAGGGCGAGGAGGCGGCCGAGCCGGTGTCGGTCCGGTGCAGGGGTCGGGGCAGCTCCCGATGCCGGGCGGCGGGACCTACACGTGCGCGGGAGAGCGACCACGAGACCTGTATCGGCAGCTCCACCCCAAAGCTAAAGCCGAATTGCGGAAGTTCTGGGGTGCGCGGGGCGATTGCCGGGGGCGCCCCGAGGCGGCGGGCTACTCGTCCTCGGCTTCGGCGCCGGTGTCTCCGGTGTCCTCGCCGTCCGTCGAGTCGTCCTCGTCCTCGGATCCCGGCACGGGACGCTCGTCGAGGTCGTCGGGACGCTCGTCCCCGGGCGGGCCCGGCACCGGAATGATCGCCACCGGAGCCTGCAGCGCCTCGCTGTCGGGGAACTCCTGGCGAGCCAGCCCAGCGTCGAGGGTCAGCTGCGTGTCGGTGACCTGCTCCACGGACGGGTGGATGAACCGACACTGGATCGACGGGATACGCAGCGAGCGGGTGACGCGGACCACGGCCTCGTACGGGGTCGGGCCGCCACGCCGATCGGCCGCGGTGTAGCGGGACTCATCCGGCTGCCGGCGGTCGTCGCCGTCGATCCCGACCAGGTAGAGGAAGCTGCCCGAGGTCGTGGGGCGCGGATGGGGGCGGACGGCGAGGTCGGGGATCGGCTCGGTGAAGCCGAAGCAGTCCAGCTCGACCTCGGCCACCGCGAGCTTGGCTGCGGCCGGGCCCGAGCGGGTCACCGACTCGAGCAGCAGCCCGGTGAAGGCGACGGGAACGCCCACGAGGATCGTCGCGAGCAGCATCGAGGTGAGCATCGACCGGGTGCGGGTGCTGCCGCTGCCCAGCGGACGCCGGTCCTGGATCCACGAGCTCACCAGCCCGCTGATCGACACCAGCAGCGCAAAGCCTGCGCCCATCGCGAGCGACACGCCCCAGGTCCCCCACTCGCCCTGGGCGCCGAAGCTCATGCAGTTCGCGTTTCCGCCGAGGCAGCCCGGGCCCCACACGCGCTCGGCGATCAGCGCGGCCATGGAGACGATGATGACCTGGGCCGACCACCACATCGCATCGGCAGGGCCGCGTGCCACCCAGCCAACCGGCGCAGCCAGCCCGATCCCGCCGATCAGGACGTAGAGCCAGAGGGAGTCGAGGTAGCCGAGGTAGCCCCAGCGTCCGAGCACGAACGCTCCCACGGCCAGCAGCGCCACGAGCAGCCATGCCAGCACGAACATGGCAAGGGCAGGCCCGGCCCCGTGCGGGCGATAGTGCAGGCGCTGCATGCCCTCGCGCCGCTCCAGCTCGCGGATGCGCTCCTGCTCGCGGCGTCGCGCTTCCTGGCGGGCTCGTCCGGATCCGCGCTGCCCACGGTCGGCGGCCGGCTCGGCGTGCTGCCGGCGTCGCTGCTGCTGCTTGCGTTGTCGCTTCTTCGCCATGCGTGGGGTGGAACATACCCGGAAGGGTCCGCGCAGGGAACCTCGCAGCTGCGAATTCATCGGGCGCTCGTGCGTGGGGGTGCCCGCTGCGGCCGATGGGGCGGCCGGCCCATCCCTTCCCCGGGCGCGGGCCGTGTGGGGGTGCTGGGCGACGGGGACGCTCAGGGGAATGCCCCACTCCCCGCCCATTGCCGTGCCCCGCCACTCGGGGCCCCTGCCGCGTGCCATCACCGTCGCTGGCGGCATCGCGATCATCTACGCCGTGGCGCTGGTCGCGCTGGGCCTGACGGGGCAGCTGGCAGCGATGACCTCTGCCGGGGAGTACGGCCCGGGGGCGTCGGCGCTCTTCCAGACGGGCTGGCTGGTCGCGGGCGTGATGCTGCTGCCGTTCTTCCCGCTGGGGGTGCGCTACGCGGTGACCTGGAGGTCGACGCTCGAGGGGCTGCGGCTCGGGTTTCCGGAGCTGCTGTTCGGTGGCGCCACCTTCGTTGCGGCGTGGCAGGTCGGCTTCCTTGCCGGTGACTGGTTGTGGCAGCTGCTGGTTGCGGCCTCGGTCGGGCTCGGGGAGGAGATCCTCTTCCGGGTGGTGCTGCTGGGCTGGCTCGTGACGAAGCTGCCGATCCTGCCCGCGCTGCTGGTGAGCTCCCTGGTGTTCGGGAGCCTCCACGCGAGCGAACTCAACGCGATCGCCATCTTCAACACGATCCCCCAGTTCGCCGGGGGCATGCTGTACGGGGCGATCTACCTGCGCACGCGCAACCCGCTCGGGCCGGCCCTGCTCCACGTCTACTGGAACTATCCGATCTTCGTCCTGGCCAGCACGCAGGGGACCGAGCTGGGCGGACCGAGCAGTGCCTACGGCGTGCTCGACCCGTGGA
>SKUG01000070.1 GCA_007122215.1 Thermoleophilia bacterium
AGCCTGCCACCCGAGGTCGCCCAGCGCCGCTTCGCGGACGGGAATGAGCTGCCCGTAGTAGCCGTCATGCACGCGGCGCTCGGCGGCTCCGACGGCTCCTACGCACCCGTTCGCCGCAGCGAGCTCACCCCCGCGATCGCCGATGCATGGCTGCTGGGGCACCACCACGCCGCCGATCCGCTCGACACCATGGAACACCCGGTCGGCTACCTCGGCATCTGCCAGCCACAGGACATCGGGGAGCCTGGCTGGCACGGCGCGTGGCTGCTCGAGGCCGATGCCCGGGGCGTTCGGCTCGAGCGCGTGCAGGGAGCTGCCGCGGGATACCTGCGGCACGAGGTCGACCTGGCTGGCTGCAGCCGCGCCATCGATGCGCTGGACCGGATCGGGCAGTCGGTGTCGGAGGCGCTCGTTGCCCAGCTGGGACCCCGTGGGGTCGATGCCGCACCAGCCCAGGGCCTCGCCGTCGTGCGGCTGGTGCTGCGCGGGGACGTCGATGACCCTGCCGGGCTGGCCGCCGAGGTGCTGGCCAGCATCCGCCAGGAGCCGCCGCCGGTGGTGGCCAGCGACGGTGGCTGGTTCGCCATCGCCGACCCGACGGTGGAGGTCCGGCTCGGACCCGCCATCGACCTCGCCCAGCGCGCCGAGGCATCCGATGCCCGGGGCCTGCTGGCCCGCCTGCTGCTGGGCCGGGTCGACGACGCGGATGCCCCACCGGTGATCCGGGGCGTCCCGGAGGCCGAACGGGACCTCGTCGAGCAGGCTGCCCGGGAGCTGCTGGCCCGGCTCGAGGCCCAGCATCGCAGCACCATCGGGAGCGACCCGGCATGAGGCTCGAGGAGGTCCACCTGCAGCAGGCTCCCGGTCTCGACGCCCCCTTGCAGCTCGACGGGCTCGGGGCGGATGTCGTGCTCATCCACGGCCCCAACGCATCCGGCAAGTCCAGGCTGGTGAGGTCGCTGGTCCGGATGCTGATGCCCGGCCACGGCCACGAGCGGGATCGCTATCCGCTGGTGGCCAGCTCTCGCTGGCATGCGCCAGGTGGTGGGACGATCGAGGTCCGGGCGATGCCGGGCGTGACCACCACCAGCCGCGATGGGCGCGAGCTGCCGGGAGGAATCGCCGAGCGGCTCGGGCCGGCCGACCACCCGTGG
This sequence comes from Thermoleophilia bacterium, assembly GCA_007122215.1. Lineage (GTDB taxonomy): Bacteria > Actinomycetota > Thermoleophilia > Gaiellales > SKUG01 > SKUG01. The sequence goes on from SKUG01000070.1 coordinate 1,155, forward strand.
TACGCGATCACCATCGACGACCTCGCCCGCTGGGGAGGGGGTGACCTGACCGAGCAGCGCGTGCTGGCCGAGCTCGCCGGCGGCCTCGACATCGCGGCTGCCGTCCAGGATGTCGAGGCCGCCCACGTCCCACGGCTTGTCGCGCGGCGTCGGGAGCTGGAGCGCCACCGGGCCCGCCTGCGCGAGCTCGAGCAGGCCGATCGTGACCTGCTCTCGCAGCGCTCCCGGCTCGATCGCCTCCGGGACGATGTCCGCAGGGCCGAGCATGACAGGGAGCGGCTGGCACTCCTCGATGGCGCCCTCGAGCTGGTCGAGGCACGGACGCGACAGGCCGTGCTCCAGCAGGAGCGCACGGCGCTGCCAGCAGGTGTCAGCGCCGTGCGTGAGGACGACCTGGCCAGCGTCGATCGGCTGCTCGAGCGGGTCGAGTCGCTGCGCTCCGAGCAGCAGCGGGCTGGCCAGGACGCCGCGGCAGCCGAGGAGGCGCTCGCGGCCACGGGCCTCGATTCGCCCCTTGCCGAGCCGCTGACCCGTGAGCTCGCAGCAGCAGCCGTCGCGCTGGAGGCTGCAATTGCCACCGAGGAGGCGGCCGCTCGAGAGCTCGCGAGCGCGACGGCCAGGCAGGACGCCGCGCTCGCGGCACTGCCGACCGACGGCGAGCAGGGGGCATCGCCAGATGCCAGGTGGCTGGGGAACTTCGAGCAGGCCGCCCGGCGCCTGCACGTGGCGCGCTGGGAGCATGCGGAGCTCGAGGCGCGCCGTAAGGAGCTCGAGGTTCGCAGGTCCGGGTTCGGGGACCTGCCACCGACCGCCGGCCGGGAGCGTGCCAGCGTGCTCGCCACACGGCAGCTGGGAGGCGTCGACCTGCCGTCCCGCCTGCCCGGGACCATCCGCTGGCTGCTGCCCGTGGCCCTCGGTGCGGTGCTGGCAACCGCGGCGCCGGCGATCCTCGGTGAGCTGTCACTCGCGTGGCTCCTCCCGTCGGTGGTGGGCGTGGTGGCACTGGGCCTGCTTGCGATCCAGCTGCGGCAGGGGGCGGCGCCAGCAGCCGAGGTGTCGTCCGACGCTGCCGAGCTGCGTGCCGCAGCCCATGCCCTGGGGGTCACCGGCCTGCCCGATGGGCCCCGCGAGGCCGCACGTGTGCTCGAGGAGCAGCTGGACCGGTGGCGTCGGCAGGAGCTCGAGGCCCATGCCATCGAGCGCGAGCTCGACACCCTGGCCCGGCGACGCGGCGAGCTCGACGTGGTGCGTGCAGCTGCCGCCGAGGAGTGTGCTGCGCTGCTGGCCAGGGTCGGCATCGCCGCCCGTGATGACCTTGCGGAGTCCATGGAGCTCCTCGAGCTCGCCCGGCGTGTCAGCGACCTCGCTGTCGCCCGCCAGCAGCGCGCTGCCGCTACTGGCGCCCACGATGCCGCGGCCCAGGCGCTGGCGCTGGCCCGACAGCGCCTCGAGGGCCTGCTCGAGCAGGCCGGGGCGCCGACCGGCCACGCCGATGGAGTGGGGCTGGTCGCCGCGGCCCACGGCATCGCGGAGGCAGCAGGGCGCGCCCGCGAGGCAGCCGCAGGGCTGCGCCGCGTGCGTGCCGAACACGGCCGCCTCGGTGGGCAGCTTGCCGATGCCACCACCGAGCTGTCGGCGGCCTGGGAGCGCTGTGGGCTGGTCGAGGGCGACCGGGAAGGGCTGCGGCGACTGGTGTCCCTGATCCCGGACCGCGACCGCCTCGACGGGGAGCTGGCCATCCTCGCCGCGCGGATCGAGGACCTGGAGGCGCGGCTGCCCGCAGCTCTCCGTGAGCCAGGCCTGGCCGTCGCGGCCATCCATGCCGAGCAGGAGCAGCTGCGCCGGCACGTGGATCGGCTGGACGAGGCGCACCGCGAGATCGGGGCGATCGAGGACCGGCTGGAGGAGGCATCGCGCAGCAGCGAGCTTGCCTCCGTCCGCGCGCTGGAGCAGCAGGCGCTGGAGCAGCTCGAGGCAGCCGAGGCCAGCGAGCGGCTCGGGGAGGTCGTCCGCGGGCTCGGGCAATGGCTGTCGGTGCGCTCGGTCGACACTGCCCGAACCCGGGCTGCAGAGGCGGCTGCGGCACTCCTCCTGGCCATGTCCGAGGGGCGGCTCGAGCTCACGGTGTCCACCACGTCCGTCCCGGCCACCCTCGCCGTCCGCGATCACCACGCGGGGGGCCGCGTCCAGCCCCTTGCCGAGCTGTCCACCGCCCAGCGGCTGCAGGTGCTGATCGCGACGCGCCTGGGCTACCTCGAGACCCTCGAGGCAGGCGGCCCACCCCTGCCGGTGCTGCTCGACGAGAGCCTGACCAACTTCGATCCGGACAACCTGCGTCGGGCAGCCCGTGCCATCGCCATCGCTGCCGGGAAGCAGGACCGGCAGGTCATCTACCTCGCCGCGCAGCCGCGCGATGCGCACGACCTCGCAGCGGCGATCGAGGCCCTGCCGGAACGGGGAACGACCCGGATCGTCTGCCTCCTCGATGGCTCGGTCGAGCAGCCCCTGCCAGCAGTCCCGACGACCGACTCGCTCCCCACGCCCGAGCCGGGGGAGTCGCTGGATGCGTGGCTCGGCCGCGTGGAGCAGGACCATGGCCCGGTCGGGCGGATGGCTCCATGGGCGAAGGCATCGGCGCAGCCGGCCTGGGCGCTGGTGGCCGATGACCTCGATCGCTGCCATGCCCTGCTGGCTGCCCACGTGGTCACCGTCGGGCAGCTGCAGCGCCTGCTCGATGCGGGACTGCCCGCCGGCCTGGATGCCAGTGCCGCACGGGAGGCCATGGTCCGATCACGCGCCCTCGAGGCCTTCCTGCGCGTCGTGCAGGACGGGCGAGCCGCGCCGATCGGTCGTGGCGAGCTGCGCGACGTGCTCGAGGTGGCCACCGGCATGACGCCGGAGCGCTGGCTGGACTCCCTCGGGGACCTCCTGGAAGCTCCGGGCATCGAGGGCTCTGCACGCCGCATGGTCGAGGCGCTCGCGTCCCCTCCTGGCCTGCCCGATGAGGTGCGGGCGCTGCTGCCGAGGGGGTTTGGCCCGGCGATGCGGGCCTCGCTCGAGGAGGCGCTGGGCGACGGCGGCCACCTGCCGGTGGGCACGCCGGGCACCCGGGCCGACGCGATTGCCCGCGCGCGGGCCGCCCATGGTGGGGATGGTCCGCCCGACTCCCTGCTCGATGCCTGGTGGGCGCTGGCCACCGCCGCCGCTG
>SKUG01000059.1 GCA_007122215.1 Thermoleophilia bacterium
ACGCGCTGGCCGAGGATCACGGCACCCGACACCACGGCGGCCAGGCCGGCAGCCCGGAATCCGCCGGAGACGAACCCGGCCGGATTCTTCAGTCCCATGGCGCCGAGGCGGGCGTGGACGGTCGGGCTGGTCGCGACCGGTCCGACGACCCCGTTGCGCCAGAAGCTCTTGATCCCACCGGAGCGATACAGCGTCTCGGCGCTGCGGCCTGCCTGCTCGGCGCGCATGCTGCGCAGCGCCTCGGCCACGTCGGTGGTGGCCGTGGGACGCACGACGTGCTGGATCCGGCCGAGCACGGTGTTGTGGTGGCCGAGCTGCTGGCCGACGCCGAGCTGCTCGGCCGACTGGGCAAGCAGGCGGCCCTGCTCGCGGACCATCGTCGGGGTGCGGCGCACGGTCTGGGACTCGAACTGGGTGAAGCGGTTGGCGACGTGCTCACCGGGGCGCAAGGCCTCGAGGTGGTGGGTGGAGGCGATCATGTGGGGCACGCTGGCATGGCGTCCCACGCCGCTGGAGATCGTCAGCTCGCTGACCCCGCCCTTGCCAAGCCGCCAGCCGACCTGGGCCGAGTCGCGGCCGAAGATCATGCCACGGTTGTGGTGGTTGAGGCCTGCCAGGGCGCCCGGCATCCAGAAGCTGTGGCTGTTGACGCGGATGGCTCCCGTCTCGGCGAGCGCGAGGATGCCGCGAGCGCGCGTCAGCATCTCCCCGCTCAGCCGCCCGCCGTCGATGGCCTGGCGCAGGTTGCGGACGTGGTGCAGGGAGCTGACGGCCTTGTTGGTCTCCGTGTGCGGGACGTACGCCGCGAGGCGCTTGATGCCGCGGAGCTGGTCGATGCCGCGGGCCCGGGCGACCTTCGCGACCGAGTCGAGCGCGGCGGCTCCCTGCCGTCCCTCGCCCGTGGCCGAGGCGAGCATGGCGAGGTTGCCGCGGACGATGTTGGCGTTGCGGCCCACCGCGGCGACCTGCACGGCACCGTTCCAGGCCAGGAATGCCGGCACGAAGCCCATCATCCCGCCCAGCACGCGCGGATCCTTGTAGATCGGCTCGTCGTAGCCGGGCTCCTTGCCGATCATCCACGAGAGGAACCCGTAGCCGGGCACCGTCATGTAGGGGATCGAGAGCTTGGCCATGGTGTCGGGGCCCGGCAGCGGCATCCCGGGCATGCGCACCCACCCGACCGGGGCAGGCGTGCTGGTCATGTTCTCCATGGACCGGTTCTCGATGCCCATGCGCAGCAGCTCGACGTCGTCGATCTCCGGGAACAGGAAGCGGTGGTTGGCGAGCTCGAAGAGCTGGCCGCGGTCGAGCCACTTGTCGAGGTCGTCCCAGACGCTGGTCCCGCCCAGGGTCTCGGCGATGAACTGGTCGTACTGGCCGATCACCTGCCCGAGGAATGCCTCGAGCTGCGCCTCGTCCATGGCCTGGCCGCCGCTCAGGTGGAGCTGCTGGATGATGTCCTCGCCGATGCCCTCGCTGCGGAACCGATCGGCCCATGCCAGCGACCACGCCGGCTCTCCGGGCTCGTAGTCCGGGTGCAGGGGCCCACCGGGAGCCGTCGGGTCGGCACTGCCCGTCGGGTCGGCGGCAGCGGGATCGGCGACGGCTGCCGTGGTTGTGCCCGTGGCCTGTGCCTCGAGCTCGAGGTAGGTGGCGAGCACCTCTGCCTCGCTGGGCCCCTCCGCCTCGAACCGTGCCAGCGCCTGTGGATCGGTACCGACGGCCAGGAATGCCTGGCGGGTCTCGTCATCCCAGGGGAAGGTCGCCTCGCCTGCGGCCGGCTGGACGCCTGCGGCTGCGACCGATGCGTCGGCTGCGGGCTGGCCCGTCCCGGTGGGTGCGGGCGCCTGCCCGGCAGCTGGCCCGGGCAGCGGAGCAGCAGTGGGGGCCTCGGTGTCCCCCGTGGCGCGTGCGCCTGCCTCGTGCCCGTAGCCAAGCCTGGCATGGACACGCGCAACGAGCGCCTGTGTGCTGGCGATATCCGCCATCGTCGAAATCCCCCCGTGGACTTCCCCTTCCACGGACTATCGGGGTGCGTGGCGGATTCGTTTCAGCGACCATGGCCATCGGCTGCTGACCCGTGGCGCCGCCCACCCGACCCCGGCCATGCGCACGGGCGCAGGACCCGGGGATGTGCGGCTCAGGCCCAGACGATCAGGATCATCGGTATCGCGACGATCCCGACGAGCAGCTGCAGCCAGATCCCCATCCGGAAGTAGTCCCCGAACGCGTAGCCGCCCGGGCCCATGACCAGCGTGTTGGACTGGTGGCCGATCGGCGTCAGGAAGGCACACGAGGCGGCGATGCCGACGGTCATCAACATGGCATCCGGGGCGATCCCGACCTGGGCCGCGAGCCCGAGCGCGATCGGCGCCATCAGCACGAGCGCCGCCGCGTTGTTGACGATGTCGGTCATGGTGGCGGTGACCAGGTAGAGCAGCGCCAGCACCGCCCAGGCAGGCAGCCCCCCTGCGCTGGCACCCAGGGCGTTGGCGATCGTCTCGGCTCCCCCGGAGGACTCCAGCGCAAGCCCGACGGGGAGCATCGCCCCCAGCAGGAAGATCACCGGCCAGTCGATCGAGGCGTATACGTCCTTGAGGGGCAGCACCCGGACCAGGACCATCAGCAGCGCCGCCGCCACGAAGGCGACCTGGACCTCGAGGGTGCCCATCACGACCAGGGCGATCGCGCCTGCGAAGATGCCCACGGCCGGGATCGCCCGGCGACGCTTGACCTCGCGCTCCTGCACGCGCAGCGGGTAACAGCCGAGCTCACCGATCAGCGTCTCGACCTGTGGGCGTGCCAGGGAGACCATCAGCACGTCCCCGGCGCGCAGCTTCATCTCGGAGGGGCGGCGGATCACCTTGCGCCCCTGGCGGGAGACCGCCAGCAGGTTGATCGAGTAGCGGGTGCGAAGCCCGGCGTCGGCTGCGCTGCGCCCCCGCAGGGAGGAGCGGCTGCCGACCACGACCTCGGCATCGACGAGGATCCGGGCGGCCTCGCGGGTGGCCTCGGGGTGGTCGTCCGCGCTGACGCTGATGGCGGCGGTGTGCTCGACCAGGCGCCGGATGTCGTCGTCTGCGCCCTCCACGGCGAGACGGTCACCGGGTCGCAGCACGCGGGCGTCGGCCGGGGCGTTGATGACGTGGGGGCCGCGCACGATCTGCAGGACCTGGACGTCCGGGTAGCGTTCCTGGAAGGCGCCGATCGAGATCCCGTTGAGCGAGGAGTCGCTCGGCACGTCGAGCTCGAAGATGTAGTCGTGGACGTCGAAGTCGACGTCCTCCCCGGTGTCTGCACCCCGCTCGGGCAGCAGGCGCCAGCCGATGAACGCGACGTAGATGAGCCCGACCAGCGCCACCGGGCCGCCGACCCAGAAGAAGTCGAACATCGCGAACGGCTCGCCCTTGGCCTCGCCGCGGAAGCTCGACAGCAGCAGGTTGGGTGGGGTTCCGATCAGGGTCATGGTGCCGCCGAGCAGCGACGCGAAGGACATCGGCATCAGCAGGTAGGCCGGGGATCGCCCCCGGGCCCGGGCGAGCTGGATGCCGACGGGCATCAGCACCGCGAGTGCGCCCACGTTGTTCATGAAGGCGCTGAGCACGCAGACGGCGAGGCTGAGCACGAACACCTCGGAGGTCATCGAGCCGGTGAAACGCGTGAGGCTGCGGCCCATCACGTCCACGACGCCCGATGCGCGCAGTCCGGCCCCGAGCACCAGGACGGCGGCGACGGTCACCACGGCAGGGTTCGAGAAGCCGCTGTAGACGTCTGCCCCCTGGACCACGCCGGTCACGGCCAGCACCATCAGGCAGGAGACCGCGACCACGTCATGCCGCAGCCGCCCGCTGGCAAAGAGCACGAGCGCGAGGAGGATGACGCCGAAGACGATGTACTGGTCGGCCATGGTGGATCAGGTACCCGCGTGGGGACGGTGCGACACGCTGCAGGGGGCGCAGGCGCTGCTCGAGGGGTGAGGACGGCAGGGTATCACCCCGCAGCACCCGCGATGGTCGCTGCTGCGCGGCGCCCGGTCACCAGGGCCTGGGCGAGCCCGCCGACGTAGCCGGCCCCGGCAACGCCACCGATGTCCACCCCCGCGGCGAGCACGGCTCCATCGGCGATGGGCTGGCCGGATGGGCCCAGCACCCGGCAGGCCTGGTCGACCCGCAGGCCGCGGCAGGTGTGGGTGATCCCGGCACGCACCGCAACGGCCGCGACGGGACCTGCCACGTCGGCAGCGGCTGCCAGGTGGGCGAGCATGTCGGCCTCCCGGACCACGCTGGCACCGGCAGCCTCGACCCGCTGCACCACCTGCTCGACGGTC
>SKUG01000145.1 GCA_007122215.1 Thermoleophilia bacterium
GGCCCTCTACGGCGTCGAGCAGCTCATCCAGTGGCGCCGCGCCGACCGCGTCGCGCTCGATGCCGAGCCCGGCACCGAGTCGGTGATCCGCGAGCGCGAGGAGCTGATGGAGCAGCTGCGCGCGCTCGGCGAGCTGGTCGAGCTCGGCGATGCCTACGGGCTCGACCTGCGCCGCCCGGCCGCCACCGCCCGCGAGGCGATCCAGTGGACCTACCTCGCCTACCTCGCCGCCACCCGCGAGCAGAACGGCGCGGCGATGTCCTTCGGGCGGGTCTCGACCTTCCTCGACGCCTACATCCAGCGCGACATGGAGGAGGGCACCCTCGACGAGGCAGCCGCCCAGGAGCTGGTCGACGACCTGGTGATCAAGCTGCGGATGATCCGCTTCCTGCGCACCCCCGCCTACGACGAGCTCTTCAGCGGGGACCCCACCTGGGTGACCGAGTCGATCGGCGGGATGGGCCTCGACGGTCGTCCGCTGGTGACCCGCACGAGCTTCCGCATGCTGCAGACCCTGCACAACCTCGGCCCGGCCCCCGAGCCGAACCTCACCGTGCTCTGGTCCCGGCGCCTGCCCCGCGGCTTCCGCGAGTTCTGCGCACGCACGAGCATCGAGACCTCGTCCATCCAGTACGAGAGCGACGAGCTGCTGCTGCCGCGCTACGGCGACGACACCAGCATCGCCTGCTGCGTGTCGGCGATGCCCACCGGCCAGTCGATGCAGTTCTTCGGGGCCCGCGCGAACCTCGCCAAGGCGCTGCGGTATGCGATCAACGGCGGGCGGGACGAGCTCAGCGGCGCGACCGTGATCGAGGGCCTCGAGCCGATCACCGCCGACGTGCTGGATGCTGCCGAGGTCGAGGAGCGCCTCGACGTCGTGCTCGACTGGCTCGCCGCGACCTACGTCGAGGCCCTCAACGTCATCCACTACATGCACGACCGCTACGCCTACGAGCGGCTGGAGATGGCGCTGCACGACCCGCGCCCGCACCGCACGCTCGCCTGCGGCATCGCCGGGCTGAGCGTCACCGCCGACTCGCTGTCGGCCATCCGCCACGCCACCGTGCGGCCGGTGCGGGACGAGCGCGGCCTGGCCGTCGGCTTCGAGGTCGACGGCGACTTCCCGACCTATGGCAACCACGACGACCGGGTCGACGGGATCGCCCGCGACCTCGTGCACCGGGTGATCGGCAAGCTGCGCACCCGGCCCACCTACCGCGATGCCGAGCACACCCTCAGCGTGCTCACCATCACCTCGAACGTGGTCTACGGCAAGCAGACCGGTGCCACCCCCGACGGGCGCGCAGCCGGCGAGCCGTTCGCGCCCGGCGCCAACCCGATGCACGGCCGCGACCGGCACGGGCTGGTGGCCAGCGCGCTGTCGGTGGCCAGCATCGACTACGACGATGCCCGTGACGGGATCTCGCTGACGGCCTCGATCACCCCGGCCAGCCTCGGCCGCAGCGAGGCCGACCGCGTCGACAACCTGGTGGGGATCCTCGACGGCTTCATCGCCAGCGGTGGCTTCCACATGAACGTCAACGTGCTCGACCGTCAGACGCTGCTGGATGCGATGGAGCATCCCGAGCGCTACCCGCACCTGACGATCCGGGTGTCGGGGTATGCGGTGCACTTCACGCGCCTGACGCGCGAGCAGCAGCTCGACGTGGTCGGCCGCACCTTCCACGAGCGGCTGTGACGGCTCCGGCGAGGCGATCGCCGCTGCGGGAGCTGCGCTCGGGCGGCGCCCCGGCCGCTGCACCGCTGCTTGGCGCCGGCGGGCACGAGGATGCAGGCTCGCACGAGCCCGGGACGGGCTCGGTCAGTGGCTGGGACCTCTCCACCGGCGTCGACGGGCCCGGCACCCGCTTCGTGCTCTTCACCGCCGGGTGCCCGCTGCGCTGCCAGTACTGCCACAATCCCGAGACCTGGAGGATGCGCGACGGGCACGTGGTGCACGCCCGGGAGGTCGTGGCAGAGGTTGCCCGCTACGCCACGTTCATCGGCGCGGCCGGCGGCGGTGTCACCGTCAGCGGTGGCGAGCCGCTGCTGCAGCCGGCGTTCGTGCGGGAGGTCATGGCCGGGGTGCGCGCGCAGGGGCTGCACACGGCGCTCGACACCGCGGGCAGCGTGCGCATCACCCCGGCGGTCGAGGCCCTGCTCGACGAGGTCGACCTCGTGCTGCTCGACGTCAAGGCCGGCAGCCCCGAGCGCTTCGCCGAGGTCAGCGGCGGCAGGCTCGAGCGCACCCTCGACTTCGGCAGGCTGCTCGCCGCGCGCGGCCAGCGCACCTGGGTGCGGTTCGTGCTCGTGCCCGGCCTCACCGACGATGCGGAGACCATCGGCGAGGTCGCTGGGGCCTGCGCGGACATGGGCTGCGTGGAGAGGGTGGACGTGCTGCCCTACCACCGGCTCGGCGAGCACAAGTACGCCGAGCTCGGCATCGACTACCCGCTGGCGGGCACGCCGCCACCTGCGCCTGCCGCGGTGGCAGCCGCCGTGGACGTGTTCCGGGAGGCTGGCCTGGCGGCGAGCTGAGGTCAGCGCACCCGCACGTACTGCAGGTTCGCGGTGGATGTCGAGGTCGTGGGGGTCTGCAGCAGGCGCACGCGCACGACCCAGCTGCCGCGTGGCGGCTGCACGATCACCCGGGCAACGCCATTGGTGTTGAGCCGGGCGCGGCGACGCGACCGCACCTGCAGGCGGTTGCCGCGTAGCTGGGCGTACTCGTAGACGACGACCTTCCCGCGGGCCGCAGCGAGCGGGCGCGCCCGCACGGCCACACCGAGGCGCGAGCCGCGGGAGATCGTGCACGGGCGGCTGCGGGCACCGCAGCGCTTCATGCGGGTCATCGACGCCATCTGCCTGGACTGCATCCCCATCCGCGTGCGCGGACCGAACCAGCGGTAGGAGACGAGCCGGTCGGCGCCGCCGACGGTGTCAGACCAGGCTGCGGTTGCATGGCCGTTCGCGCTCACCGACACGGTGGGGTAGCTGGCATTCGTGCTGGTCGAGAGCGCCTGTGCTGGCTGCCAGCTGCCGTTGGGGTTTCGCTGGCGGTGCCAGATGCCGCCGGCCTCGGCCTCCCAGACCACCCGGACCAGGCCGGAGGACTGGGCGCCCAGCGCAACCGGCCGTGAGGCGTTGGGGGCCTGGGCAGCGCCCAGCGACACGACCTGCTCGGTCGCCGGTGACCACTCTGCTCCGGCGAGCACCCTGTGGACCAGCGAGGGCGGGGTGGTCATCGACACCCAGGCAGCGAGCGCGGTGGTGCCGCCGGGCACCGCCACGATGCCGACCTCTTCCGCATCGACCCCTGCCGCCGAGAGCACGTCCGGAGCCGTCGTGGCGCCGCCGGGGAGCCGTCGGGCGTAGTGCACGCGTTCGTGCCCACCTGCCTCCTCGCGCCACACGACCTGTGCGATGCCGGGGCCGGACGAGCCGGTGACGGCGACCTGCGGTGAGCGGGCGTCCTCAACGGATGCCCCGTTGGAGAGGCGCACGGGCTCGGTCTCGAATCCGCCTGCTGCCATCCGCCGCCGGTGGAGGATCCGCCACCTGCCGTCCCGGTACATGAAGGCAACGTGCAGGGTGCCGTCGGGCCCGACGGCAGTGTCGAACTCCTCGGCACGCGCTTCTGTGTCATCAACCGACGTGATGGCAGTGCGGGTGCCGTTCGGGTTGACGCCGCGGTGGCGAACCACGCGCTGCCCGCCGTCCTCTGGATTATCCACCCAGACCACGTGTGCCATCCCGTTCGGGGCGACGACCACCTTGATGGGCGTGTCCAGCGACGTGTAGAGCCGTGCCGATGACATCAGCTGTGGCGTCGTCCAGGTGCCGGCCGCCGAGCGGCGGGCGTAGCGCACCCGCTCGTCCTGCTCCCAGGCGACGTGCAGCGTGCCGTTGGGTGCTACGGCGGCCGCGACCTTCGATGCGTCCTCGTCCGGGGTGGTGCCGCTCACCCGGCGGGGTGCCGACCAGGGGCCCTCGGCAGGCCGGTGCGCGTAGCGGATCACGTCGTTGCCGCCGCCGCCGTGCACCCACAGCGCGTGTGCCGTGCCGTTGCCGCCATCGACGATCAGGGCGTCCTCGGCCACGATCGAGCTGGCTGCGGGTGCGGTGCTGACCGTCGATGTCTGGGCCGGCGCAGCTGGCGCAGCTGCCAGTGCCAGCATGCCAGCGAGGACGGCGATGGATCGGATGCGGGGGAGGGGGCTGGTCGACACGAAC
>SKUG01000224.1 GCA_007122215.1 Thermoleophilia bacterium
CGTCGACGCCGGGAGCGCCGTGGCCGATGCCGCCGCCGCGGGCCTGGGAGAGCTGGCCCGCGAAGCTGCCCGATCCGAGCTGCACGACCTTGCGCTGGTGGTTCGGGTCGGTCCACGCGTGTGCGAGGTTCTCCGCTGCGACCTCGCTGCGGTAGCGGTGGACGTGCATCGCCTGGTTGGCGGTTCGCAGTGTGTCGAACAGGCTCATCTAGCTAGGCCCTCCCCATCTCGGACAGCACGTTGCGCAGCCCGCTGATCTTGTTGGTGACCTGCTGGGTGATCACGCGGTAGCGGATCATGGTCTCGAGCATCCCGGTGGTCTCGGTGATCCGGTTCACCTCGCCGCCGGTCGTCGTCATCTTCAGGTGCGGGCTGGCGCCTGAGCCGCCGGTGCCCGCCAGCAGCCCGCCGGTGAGCCCGCCGTCGATCGCGCCGGGGAGCCGGCCGCCGTCGGCGAGCATCGGCAGGGAGCGCCCGCGGGCGCCGGCGCCGGAGTCGATCGCCGCCTTCAGGGAGCGCTCGAACTCCACGGTGCGTGCCTGGTAGCCGGGGGTGTCCACGTTCGCGAGGTTCTGCGAGTGCGCATGCTGGCGCATCGTCAGTCCATCCAGCGCGACGGACATCGCCCTGAAGTCGTTTCCGAGTATGGAGGAAGCGGTGAACATCCCGCGTCGTCCTCGATCCTGGTTGGCCTGCGTTGTCGTGGGGTGTGGGGGCCGTGGGGCGGCTCCCTACATCCCCGTGGTACTACAGGTCCAGCAAGCTGTCGAGTGTTTGCGAAACGTCGATCATGCTGTAGTCCTTGCCGCCCGCCCCCCACTCGTTGCCCCAGCGGCCTGTCGGGAAAGGAACGCCAGGCGTAGCTTTCGTGCTTACCGAGGCTCGTTGCCCCAGCGGCCTGTTCGGAAAGGTACGCCTGGCGTTCCTTTCGTGCATACCCAGGCTCGTTGCGCCCGCGGCTTGTCCGGACCGGTCCGCATGGCGTGCACATGCTGCAGGTCGGAGCCGTGCTGCACGGCTTGACGCGGCTGGCTACCAGCCCATCGTGCCGGGGCCGCCCTTGAACGGGCCCTCGATGTTCGGGGTGATCCAGCCCCCGTAGAAGTCCCCGGCCTGGGCCTGGACGGGCACGCCGTCGATCCGGCAGGCGTCGACCCGGCTCGGGTAGATCGCCACGTGCCGGGCCAGCGCCTCGTAGGGCGCCACCGGAGCCGCGTAGGTCCACCCGGCGGCGGTGCGGCGCGTGCCCGGGAGCACGATGTCGAGGTAGCTCGCCCTGCCCTTGAACTCGCACCAGGTGCTGCGGGTCGATGACGGCACGAGCAGGCCCTCCGGGAACGCCTCCCACGGCAGGTAGACGGTGGGCGGGTGGCTGGTCTCGAGCACCCGCAGCGCCTGGTCACAGGCCGCGACCAGGTGCCCGTCCGCCTCGACCTCGATCCGTGCGTGGACGGGCTCGACGCGCGGCGGCCGCGGGTAGTCCCAGACGTTCTCGTGCTGCAGCAGGTAGCCGACCATGTCCCGGGCCTACCCGCTGCCGCCCGACGTCGAACGGCCCCGCCCGGCACGTCGTGCCAGCGCGGGGCCGTCCCCTGGTCCTGGATCGTGTACCTGGCTCACGCGCACGCGAGCCGCGCGCGTCGGACGTCAGCCGTCGGTGCCGGTGCCGGCAGCCTCGCCATCGTCCATGAACCGCCGGTCCTTGCGCAGGCGCTCGAGCGCGCGCTTGTGCAGGCGGGAGACCGAGGCCTTCGAGGTGCCCATGACATCCGCGATGTCCTGCATGGTCATGTCGCCCTGGTAGAGCAGCTCACAGACCTTGCGCTCGCGCTCGGGCAGCCGTGCCACTGCCTCCCAGAGCGTCTGCTTCTCGACGGACTCGTTCATCGGGTCGTCCTCGGTGGCCGGCGCCATCGAGAACGCCGTCGAGAGCATGTGGACGCTGGAGATGAAGCCGCCCAGGTCATCCGAGCCGTAGCTCTTGCGGGTCCGCGAGCCGATCGACTCGGTGATCTCCTTCCACGAGTCGTCGTTCGGGCGGCCGTGGCTGAATGCCCGCATCCCGTCGATGATCTCGCCGCGGATGCGGTAGGTGGCAAAGGTCTTGAAGGTGGCAGAGCTCGAGCGGTCGTAGCGCTTGGCTGCCTCCATCAGGCCGATCCGTCCCTGCTGGATCAGGTCGGCCTTGTCGATGTGGGAGGGCAGGCGGCGGAGCATGCCGCGGACGATCCGGTCCACGAGCTCGAGGTGGTCCTCGACGAGCTTCTGCTGCCAGCGGGCAAGGTCGCTGTAGCGGACGAGCTTCTTGGCTGCCTTCGGCTTCGAGGCAGCATCGGAGGTCTGGCGCTTCGCGGTCGAATCGCTCATGGTTCGGCGTATCCCCTGTTGTGTCGTGTGCCCAGCGGCCACGGGCGATGCGCGGGAATTCGGCGATGCGCTACTGCTCGTGGCAAACACTGCTTCCAGTTGCCCTCCCAGCGTGCGGCAGCTTCCCGATACCTGCAAGGGGGGTACGTGGACGGTCTCCCGACGGACCCGTGCCAGACCGGCGGATCGACGGCATGATCGCGATGCCGGGAGGGTTCGCCCGCGCAGGCCCTCGGGTAGGAGCCTCGCGATGCAGCAGATCCTGAGCACCCGCTACACCCTCCAGGCGCCCGACGACTGGCTCGACCAGTCCACGGTGACCCTGCTCGGGCCACCGCGTCCGGGCTTCTTCCCGAACGTCACGATCAACCAGGAGCCGCCCCCCGAGGGGATGCAGCTCGACGGCTACTTCGCCCAGCAGCGCCGGGAGCTGATGACCCTCGAGGGCTTCCGGCTGGAGGCGCACGGGGATCGTCTGCTGGGCGGCACCAAGGCGCTCTGGCACCGCTACTCCTGGATCACCCCGCAGCGCTTCGGCATCACCCAGCTGCAGCTGATGGGCTACCACGGGGGGATCGCCTACACGCTCACCGCGAGCGCCACCAGCGAGGACTTCCCGTCCTTCGAGCCCGCCTTCGAGCAGCTGATCGCCGGATTTCGCTTCACCGCCTGAACCACCGCCGTCGCGCCGACAGGGAGCCGCCCGTGCAGACCGCCATCCGCTGTGACTCGATCAGCAAGCACTTCGGTGCGCTGGCCGCCCTCGACGGGTTCGACCTCAGCGTCGGGGCAGGGGAGATCCATGGCCTGCTCGGTCCCAACGGAGCCGGCAAGTCCACCGCCATCCGGGTGCTGCTCGGCCAGCTGCGGCACAGTGGCGGCAGCGTGCGCGTGCTCGACCGGGACCCCTGGGACGAGTCCGTCGAGCTGCACCGGCACATGGCCTACGTCCCCGATGACGTGCGGCTCTGGCCGATGCTCACCGGCGGGGAGGTCATCGACCTGCTCGGGAGCCTGCGCGGCAGCCTCGACGAGGCCCGGCGTGACGAGCTCATCGAGCGGTTCCGCTTCGACCCCACCAGGAAGTCCGGCACCTACTCCCACGGCAACCGCCAGAAGGTGGTGCTGATCGCGGCGCTGGCAGCGGATGTCGAGCTGCTGGTCCTCGACGAGCCCACGACCGGCCTCGACCCGCTGATGACCGCAGAGTTTCGCCAGTGCATCCGCGAGGCGCAGGACCGGGGCACGACGGTGCTGCTGTCGAGCCACGTGCTGGCGGACGTCGAGGCGCTGTGTGACCGCATCAGCATCATCCGTGACGGCCGGCTCGTGGAGACCGGGACGATGCAGGACCTGCGGCACCTGGCCCGCACGAGCTTCACGGTGCAGGCCAGCGGTGACCTCTCCGCCCTGGGCGGGCTGGCCGGGATCCACGACCTCGAGCTCGACGCCGGTGGCGCGTCCTTCAGCGTCGATCCCGGGGCGCTCGAGCCCGTCCTGGCGGTGCTGGCCGGCGCGTCGGTCGGGGCGCTCACGAGCACGCCCCCGACGCTGGAGGAGCTCTTCCTGCGCCACTACGACGGCTCGGGCGGCGCCGCATGATGCCCGTGGGGACCTGGCGGCTGGTTCGCCTCGCGCTGCGCCGCGACCGCCTGCGCCTGGCGACATGGGTCGGCGCGTTCGCGCTGCTGAGCGTGCTCATGGCCATCGCCATCCAGGACCTCCTGGGCTCCACCGCAGACCTCGAGTTCTTCACCGAGCTCTACGCGATCAACCCCGTCTTCCGGGTCTTCGGGCTCGCGTCCGAGGCAACCGTCGGCGCTTTCGTCTGGACCCGTGCCTACCTGCTCTACGGGATCGCGGCC
>SKUG01000229.1 GCA_007122215.1 Thermoleophilia bacterium
CGTGTCTCCGTACGAGTAGTAGGCCCCGGACTTGGTGATGATGCCCTTGTCGACACCCATGTCGAGCAGTGCGCCCTCGTTGCTGATGCCATCGCCGTACTCGATCTCGAACTCGGCCTGCTTGAAGGGCGGTGCGAGCTTGTTCTTCACGACCTTTGCCCGGACACGGTTGGCGACGGCCTCGGTGCCGTCCTTGACCGTCTCGATCCGGCGGATGTCGATGCGGATGGACGAGTAGAACTTCATGGCACGCCCACCAGGGGTGACCTCGGGCGAGCCGAACATCACGCCGACCTTCTCGCGCAGCTGGTTCGTGAAGACGGCCACGGTACCGGCCCGGCTCATCGTGCCAGACAGCTTGCGCAGTGCCTGCGACATGAGCCGCGCCTGGAGCCCCACGAAGGAGTCACCGATCTCGCCCTCGATCTCCGCCTTGGGCACCAGCGCGGCGACCGAGTCGATCGCCACGATGTCGAGGCCGCCACTGCGTACCAGCAGCTCGGTGATCTCGAGTGCCTGCTCGCCGTGGTCTGGCTGCGCGACGATCAGGTCGTCGACGTTGACGCCGATGCGCTTCGCATAGATGGGATCGACGGCGTGCTCTGCGTCGATGAAGGCACAGGTGCCGCCACGCTTCTGGGCCTCGGCGATGATGTGGTAGAGGAGCGTGGTCTTGCCGGATGACTCCGGCCCGTAGATCTCGACGATCCGCCCCTTGGGCACTCCGCCGATGCCCAGCGCGATGTCCAGCGGCAGCGCACCCGTGGGGATCGTGGGAATCTCCTGGATCGGCTGCTCACCGAGGCGCATCACCGACCCCTTGCCGAAATTTCGCTCGATCTGGGTGATCGCCGAGTTCAGTGCATCATCGTTGCGTCCCATGTGGTCCTCCTCGCTGGGCTCGAACACTCGTTCGGTACACTAGCGGACCGGGCGGACACCATGGGGATACCGGCGTGTCGAGTGCGTGCCGGAACGGTCACGCGTCCTCAGCATCCGTCGAGGTGGCGCCGCAGGACGTGCAGCGCCGCCACGGCAGCGCGCTCCTGGACCGCAGCACGCTCCC
Source organism: Thermoleophilia bacterium (assembly GCA_007122215.1). Lineage (GTDB taxonomy): Bacteria > Actinomycetota > Thermoleophilia > Gaiellales > SKUG01 > SKUG01. Next base: position 1,067 of record SKUG01000229.1, read on the forward strand.
CGGGGATCCAGCGTCGGAGGACGTCGTGTCGCCCGCCTGGTCCGTGCACGGCCACGAACACCGTGCCCACCGGGTGGCGATCGTGCTGGTCGGCTGGACCGGCGTATCCCACGACCGACACCGCAACGTCGACCGTACCGGTCGCAACCATCGCAGCAGACAGCGCGGCCGCGCACTCGGCACTGACGGCGCCGTGACGGGCGAGCAGGGCGCCGTCGATCCCGAGCAGGTCGTGCTTGGCCGGGGTCCTGTAGGCGATGATGCCCGCACCAAACCACCGGGATGCCCCGGGCACTGCGGCCATCAGCGAGGCCACCCGTCCTCCCGTGACGCTCTCCACGCAGCCGGCGACCAGTCCACGCTCGGCCAGCATCCGGCCGACCCGGGCAGCGACCGGCTGCTCGTCCCGGGCAAACACGTGATCACCCAGGAGCCGGGCAAGCCCGTCCGTCCGTTCCTCCACCAGCCGCGCATCCGCTCCACGGATCGAGACCTCGAGCTCTCCCTCGCGCGCACACAGCGTCACCCGGCAGCCCTCGCCATCCTCGTGTCCGAGCTGCTCGAGCAGTCCGGCAACGCGCGCCTCGGGAATGTCCCAGGTCCGCAGCACCTGCTCGACGTGCCCGGCCGCACGCCCAGCGAGCGCACGGTAGGCCGGGTGCGCACGGACCTGGCGCCATGCATGCACCATCTCCCCGGGAGGGCCAGGCAGCACCACATTCAGGCGCCCGCCAGCCTCGACGATGAATCCGGGAGCGGTCCCTGCGGGCTCCAGCGCGACCGCTCCCGCCGGCAGCGTCGCCTGCTTCTCCACGCCGACCATCAGGGGACCCGGATCGGTCCCGCGGCCGGCTGCAAGGTCACGGATCCTGCCCTCCACCACGCGGACGACCTCCGGATCCCGCTCCAGCGGCAGGTCCAGCGCCGCAGCGACCGCCGCCGCGGTCCGGTCATCATGGGTGGGGCCGAGTCCTCCGGTCAGCACCACGAGCTCCTCGTCGGTGGCCCTGATCGCCGCCTCGATCGCGGGCTGGTCGTCGGCACAGGTCTGTGCCCGCTGGAGCTCGATGCCATCGGCGCGCAGGTCCCGCGCAATGGTCCTCGTGTTGGCGTCCGCCACGAACCCCCGCAGCAGCTCGTCCCCGGTCGTGATGACCGCGGCCCGTGCTGCCTGGGATGGCATCAGCCGGCGCCCTGCCGGATCCTGCCACCGGCGACCGTCCAGGTCTGCGGACCGGCAGCGTCGCTGCGGTGGACCTGTCCCGCGCGGCGCAGCTCCACGGCGGGCGGGTTGCCCACGACCACCACGAGGTTGCGCGCATCGAAGCGCCGTGTCTCACCCTCGGCAAGGACGCCCCCCATGAGCACCTCGTCCCCGCGGCGGACCTCGATCCATGACTCACCGCCACGCGTGCGGACGACCAGCGGGCCGGGACCACTCGATCGCCCCTGCCCGGACGCCGGGGCCGGTTCCGGCTCAGCCGGGACCGCAGCTCCTGCAACCTCCGGCTCGGCCGGTTCCTCGACCGGTGTGGCATCCTGCACGGCCGGAGCGGGATCCGGTGCCGGCTCGGTTGCCTCCGGCGCATCCGGATCGGTGGCCAGCAGTCCCAGCACCATCGCCGCGACGACCATGGCGCCGGCGGCCAGCAGCAGCAGGCGCCGGCGCGAACGCCGGCCGTGCGTGAGCCCGACCGGGATGTCCTCGGAGTCCCGCCGCGTCCCATGCGTGAGGTTCCAGGCGTCGACCAGGCGCCTGCCGTCCACGTCGAGGTAGTCGCCGTAGGTGCGGAGGAAGCCCTTGGCAAAGACCTCTCCGGGAATCAGGTCGAACTGCTCCTCCTCCAGGGCCTGGAGGTACTTCGAGCGGATCTTGGTGGCCTGCTCAGCCTCTGCCAGGGTCATCTGGCGTCGCTGGCGGGCCTCCCGGAGTGTCGGACCGATCTGCGGCATGGCGGGATGGTACCGCTCTCCGAGCCAGCCCGGCGCACCAGTCGTTCGGGTGCGGCCACGTCCTCCCCGCCGGGCGGCCCCGCTGGGTCAGTGGCCGCCCTGCTTGGAGTAGGGCTTGCCCACGGCGGCAGGCGGACGCGAGCGGCCGACGAAGCCCGCCAGCGCGATGATCGTCAGCACGTACGGCAGCGCCGTCACGAACTCCGGTGGGATGGCCACCCCATCGAGCGACTGCAGGCGGGTTCCGACGGCCTCGGCAAAGCCGAACAGCAGTGCCGCGGCGAAGGCTCCCCAGGGATTCCACTTGCCGAAGATCAGGGCGGCCAGGGCGATGAAGCCCTTGCCACCGGTCATCCCCTGGGTGTAGCTGCCCACCGCGTTGGCGAGGTAGGCACCTGCCAGTGCCGCCAGCATCCCCGAGATGATGATGGCGACGTAGCGCATGCGGATCACGTCGACGCCGACGGTGTCGGCCGCCCGTGGGTGCTCCCCGCAGGCGCGCAGCCGCAGCCCGAACGGGGTGCGGAAGATCACGTAGCTGACGATCGGCAGCAGGGCCAGCATCACGAAGACGAGCACGTTGACCTGCAGGAAGGACGGCGCGGTCGAGATCCCGGCCGGCGTCTCGCCACCGGGGTAGATCGAGAGCAGCAGGAAGTTGACGAGCCCGGTGGCGAGCAGGATCAGGGCCGTACCCGAGATGATCTGGTCGCCGCGGTAGGTGACGGTTGCCACCGCATGCAGCACCGCGAACAGCCCGCCTGCCACGACCGCCAGGATCACGCCCCCGATCCACGAGCCGGTGATGTCCGCGCCGAAGATCGCGAAGAACGCGCCGACGATCATCATCGCCTCGAGCGCGATGTTCACGACCCCTGCCCGCTCCGAGAAGAGGCCGCCCAGCGCGGCGAGCGTCAGCGGCGCGGCAGCCCGCAGCGTCGCCGCCAGCAGCCCGAAGACCCAGACGTCGAGGAAGTCACCCACTGGTTGCCTGCCCCCGGTGTCGAACGACGAAGCGGTGCACCCGATCCCGGAACAGGGCGTCCATCCCCACGAAGAAGACGATCAGGCCCTGGATCACCTCCACGAGCTTGGTGCCCTGCCCGGTGGGCAGGCCCCCGCTGAACTGGACCTCCGTGGCGCCGCTCTCGAGCGCGCCGAAGAGCAGCGCCGCGAAGAC
>SKUG01000086.1 GCA_007122215.1 Thermoleophilia bacterium
AGGACGTCGCCCGCGAGCTCTGCCTGCTCGCGCTCGCCGAGGATGCCGGCATCGAGGTCGCAGAGGAGGACCTCTGGGACGAGGTCCGCCGCCACGCCACCGAGCACGGGGACGATCCCGAGGTCGCCGTCGACAACGTGCGGATGTCCGGCCGGGCCGACATGCTGCGCGGTGAGCTGCTGATGCAGAAGACCGTCGACCACCTGGTCGAGTTCGTCACGCCGGTGGACGTCGAGGCCGGTGCGGCAGCCGAGCGGGAGGCCGCAGCTGCTGCCGCCGCCGCGGCCGCGGGCAGCGACGCGGGCGAGGATGCCGACGACGGCGAGGCCGCATCTGATGGGGAATCGAAGGACTCCTGATCGGAATCCGCCAACACCGGGTACCGCACCGGGCATAATGCGGTAACCGACCACCGGGCACGAGGCCAGCCGGTCGCAGGACAACGCCACCCGCACCCAGCGGGGTGGCACACAGGGAGGACCACCATGAGCCCGCTGATTCCATACGTCATCGAGCAGACCTCGCGCGGCGAGCGATCGTTCGACATCTACTCGCGCCTGCTCAACGAGCGCATCATCTTCCTCGGCACCGGTGTCGACGACCAGGTCGCCAACGTCATCGTCGCGCAGATGCTGCACCTGCAGCAGGACGACCCCGACAAGGACATCCACCTCTACATCAACTCGCCCGGCGGCTCGGTCTACGCGGGCCTGGCGATCTACGACACCATGCAGTACGTCAAGTGCGACGTGCAGACCATCTGCGTTGGCATGGCGATGTCGATGGGCGCCTTCCTGCTGGCCGGCGGCACCAAGGGCAAGCGCATGGCCCTGCCGAACTCGAAGGTCATGATCCACCAGGTCTCGAGCGGCTTCCAGGGGCAGGCCACCGACATCGAGATCCACGCCCGCGAGACGCTCGACCTGCGCAAGAAGCTCGACGAGATGCTCGCCGAGAACACCGGCCAGGACTACGAGAAGGTCGCCCGGGACACCGAGCGCGACTACTTCATGGGTGCCAGGGCCGCGCTCGAGTACGGCCTGATCGACCGCGTGATCGAGCCCACCACATCAGACGCCAAGAAGGACTGAGCCCGCACGGGGCGGGCCACCCCGGCCCGCCCCGGGGCGAATCTCCGGATTGGCCCTCATGCCCCGCCGCTCCCCTGCCGAAAGACCTCCACGATGGCACGCTCAACAGACCAGGAACAGCTCCTCTGCAGCTTCTGCGGCAAGAGCCAGCGACAGGTGAAGAAGCTGATCGCCGGCCCGGGTGTCTACATCTGCGACGAGTGCATCGAGCTCTGCAACGAGATCATCGACGAAGAGCTCACCGACACCCCGTCGCTGGATCTGGACCACCTGCCCAAGCCCGCCCAGATCTGCGAAACCCTCGACGACTACGTGATCGGCCAGGACTACGCCAAGCGCACGCTGTCGGTTGCGGTCTACAACCACTACAAGCGCGTGCAGATGGGTGCCGAGGCCAGCGGCGAGGACGTCGAGCTCGCCAAGTCGAACATCCTGCTGCTCGGCCCCACCGGCTGCGGCAAGACGCTGCTCGCGCAGACGATGGCCCGGATCCTCAACGTGCCGTTCGCGATCGCCGATGCCACCGCGCTGACCGAGGCTGGCTACGTCGGCGAGGACGTCGAGAACATCCTCCTGAAGATCATCCAGGCCGCCGACTTCGACGTGAAGAAGGCCGAGACCGGGATCATCTACATCGACGAGGTCGACAAGATCGCCCGCAAGTCCGAGAACCCCTCGATCACCCGGGACGTCTCGGGCGAGGGCGTGCAGCAGGCGCTGCTGAAGATCCTCGAGGGGACCACCGCCAGCGTGCCGCCGCAGGGCGGGCGCAAGCATCCCCACCAGGAGTTCCTGACCATCGACACCACGAACATCCTGTTCATCTGTGGTGGCGCGTTCGCCGGGCTCGAGGACATCGTCCAGCGCCGCGTGGGCAAGAACGTGCTTGGCTTCGGCGCCGAGCTTGAGGAGAAGGCCCGCGAGCTCGACGAGACCGACGTCTTCCAGTACGCGATGCCCGAGGACCTCGCCCGTTTCGGGCTGATCCCCGAGTTCATCGGGCGCCTGCCGGTGATGTCGTCGGTGCACTCGCTCAGCCGGGACCACCTCGTCGAGATCCTGACCGAGCCCAAGAACGCGCTGACCAAGCAGTTCCAGCGGTTCTTCGCCTACGACGACGTCGAGCTCGTCTTCACCGACGACGCCCTCTCGGCGATCGCCGAGAAGGCCATCGAGCGCGAGACCGGTGCCCGCGGCCTGCGCTCGATCATCGAGAACGCGCTGCTCGACGTGATGTTCGAGCTGCCGTCCCGCGACGACGTGAAGAAGTGCGTCGTCACCCGTGACACCATCGAGCGCGGCGTGCGCCCGACGCTGGTCACCGAGGCCGGCGAGGAGCAGGACGAGGACGCAGCCCGCGAGGCCAGCGCCTAGCGCGCGGGTCCACGGTCACCCGGGCCTGTGCCCGGGAGGCCCTGCTGGTGCTGGTGCCGGAGCCGGTCAGCTCTCGATGCGCTCGATGCGCACGTGCTTGACGACCTGCTCGTCGGCGCAGACGTGCACGTTGAAGGGCTCCGGGCCGTGGTTGACGCGGAACCCGAACCACATGCTGCGGCCCAGCGGCGATGCCGACTCGGGGCTCAGCACGTGCCAGCCGGGGATCCCGAAGAGGTCCCCGTGCTCGTCCAGGAACAGCACCGCTGCCGCCGCTGCGCGATCGGTACCGGGCAGCTCCCGCGCCGCAGGGGGCAGGCGCACCTCGAAGTGGCCGTCGACCCCCGTCGCCAGGCCCGACTCGTTGTCGAGCGCGATCCGGCTGTTGGGATCGGCATCCGAGAGGCGCACCAGGGCGCGGTCGAAGCGGATGTGGTTGAGGTCGGTGATCTCCGCAGGGGTGATCGAGGTGACGTTGGGCTCGGCCATGGCAGTCCTTTGCGGGGCAGTCGTCGTCGGTGGTCGCAGGGGGCGGGCAGCGCGGTGTGGGGGGCGTCCCGCAGGAGCGGGGCCAGCCGCGATCCTAGCCGCGCTTGGGGACCTCGCCGGCACTGCCGAACCCGGCGTAGATCACCCGGCCGTTGGGCGCGACGACCACGTCGATCTGGGCGGCGTTGCCGCGGCCGGTGGTGAAGATGTCGATGCCGAACGCGAACCAGTCACCCTGGGGAAGCGGGGTGATGCCGCGCAGGAACAGCTGGTCGAGGGGATCGGTCAGGCCAAAGAGCGCACTGAACCGCTGGAGGAACTCCACCGTGGGGTGGTCGCCGAGCTCGCGGGCCGAGACCATGTAGCGGAACTGGCGCTGCTCCTTCGGTGGCAGCGGCCGGCCGATCGCAAACCGGCCGCGGACGGTACGGACCCATCCGGTCTCCGGGTCGGTCTCGACCTTCGCCTTCGCATCGAGCTCCTTCAGGTCCTCGAGCGTCTCCCGGAAGAGCTTCGATGCCTGGGAGATCGACCGCTTCTGCTTCTGTGCCCGGATCGGACTCGCAGGGGTCGGCTGGGATGCTCGGTGGGCTACGCTGGCCTCGTGCGCCATACTGAGGCTCCTTGTGGTCGTGAACGTTGGAATGGGTAACGCAGGATGTGGTCGCCCCTCGTATCCGCTCCCTTGCGGCGCTCGACGGCAGGATCGCGACCCTGCTGGCCGCATGCGCTTCCACCATTGCCGGATGCGGCCGCCCCTCGCGTGCGCGTGAACGGGAAGCCCTTGCGGACCCGGCCATCGCTGCCGATGGGGAAGGAGCACGGTTACCGCGTGCGTGGCGCGGGAACACCCATGGGGACGCATGCTCGAACGACTTCTCATACGCCGCAGCGGCCTCGACCGCTACACCTGGCCGGTTGCCATCGTGGTGCTGGTGTTCGCCGTGGCGACCGTCAGCGTGGCAGCGGTCCAGTCGATCCAGCTGCGCGACGCCTACGAGCAGCGCGACCGTGCGCTCGCCAGCGCCGGCGCGAGCTACGTCCGGGAGTACCTGACCCAGCGCCTCAGCGAGCAGGTCGAGTGGACGAGCCAGCAGCCCGAGCTGCTGTCGCTGCCGCCGGGTGAGCTGGCCGAGCGGATCCAGCTGGACTACCTGGCCGACGGGGTGAACGAGCCCGTCATCGCCGTCGCCGTGCTCGATCGCGACGGCCAGATCGCCGTCTGGCGATGGCG
>SKUG01000126.1 GCA_007122215.1 Thermoleophilia bacterium
CCCCGAGCGCGACGTCTCCCCACCTGGGCCGGGCGTGGGAGCCGTAGCGCAGCAGGAGCGCGAAGGTCCCGATCGACAGGAGCACGGCGGAGGCGACGCCGGTGATCGTCCGCAGCAGGCCGCGGTCGAGCTCGATGCCGACCATCCCGAGGATCGCCGCCCCGGTCTCGGTGGAGGTCGTGAGCAGGGCCAGCACCAGCGTCAGCAGGAGGGCGAGCACGAGCCCGCCCCCGAGCCCGCGGGCGTAGCGCACCGAGAGCCGGCGGTAGGCATGGGTGCCGTGGATGCGGTCGAGCACGTCGCAGACGGCGGCCAGCCCGCCGGCCAGGCCCCACATGCCGAGCAGGAGGCCCACGACACCGAAGGCTGCCGCAACGCCGGAGGCCGGCTCGAGCATCTCGGCAACCCGGTCGCGCACGATGTCCTCGATGTCCTCGCCCAGCGCGCTGATCCGCTCACCGCCAACGCGGGTGTCATCCGGATCCAGCCCCACGAGCGCTGCGGCGAGCACCATCGTCGCCGCGAACGAGACCAGGCTGAAGATCGTGCGATAGGCGATCGCCGCTGCGTAGAGCCGCACCCCGACCTGGTCGAGCCGGTGTGAGGTGACGCGGACGGCTGCGGCGATGGCCTCGCGTGCGGCGGGTCCCGCAGGTTCGTCGGCGGGATCGCTCACTGCTCCAGCAGGGTGTCCTGGATGCGGTTGCGGATGGTCACGACCTCGTCCATCCGCGCGGAGAACTCGGTGAGCGCCGCATCGTCCTCGGCCTCGGTGGATCCATCGGTGATCCGGGCGGCTGCGCCATGGGCACGGCGCAGGCCTGCCACCATCTGCTGGTGGTCCTCGAGCACCTGTGGTGGCGGCGCCAGCGCCTCGTAGGCGTCCACCGCCTGCTCGAAGGCCAGCAGCGCCTCGTTGAACTCGGACGTGCCACCCGCGGTGAAGATGCCCTCACCGGCAGCGCCCACGAGCTCGGCTGCGGCGAAGAACCCGTCGAGGTAGCGCTCGGCAGGGGTTGCGGCCTCGGACTGCGGGGGCGCAGGCTCCGGCGTGCTCGTCCGGGCCGGCTCGATGCCTCCTGGCGGCTCTGCCGGGCCGCGCTCGGCACACCCGGCTCCCCCCAGCGCCGCGGCGAGCAGCAGCACGAGCAGGGAGCTACCGCGCCCGCGCAGTGAACGTCGTCTCCCTCGTCGCTGCATGCCTCGCAGTATACGGTGCAGTCCCGAGCTGGTACGTTTCGCGCATCCAGACCCTCGACGTGGAGCGCCCCGCGATGACATCCCACACGCCAGCCCTGCCCCTGCCGACGCCCGTCCTGCAGGCCGGGCCCATCCGCCTGCTGGCGGTCGTCCTGGCCGGCATTGCGTTCCTCGTCTGGGGGCCGGCCCACGCCCAGGCAGCTTCGATGGCCGTCTCGCCGCGCCACGCAACCCCGGGCACCGTGCTCGAGATCCGCGGTGCGGGCTTCGCGCCCGGCCAGGCCACGCAGGTCCTGATGGGACGCCCCAACACCCGCGCCTTCGTGATCGCGACGGTCCGCGCCAATCGACAGGGGCGCGTACAGGTCCGCCAGCGCATCCACGGCTCGATCGACACCGGCCGCTGGATCGTGATGATCTGCCAGCGCAGCTGCCGTACCCGTGCGAGGTACGCGGTCAACGTGCAGCCGCGGATCACCTTCCGCCCCGAAGTTGGGGTGATGTCCGCCCGCATCGGCATGACCCGCGCACAGCTCGTGCGCCAGCTCGGCCCGGCCCGCGGCACCCGCACCCGCATGCAGTGGCAGGCCAACGGCTCCCGGGTGATGGCGCACATGCGCAACGGCCGCGTGCACACCTTCCAGGTCGCGGGGCCCCGCTCCTGCGCCCCGTTTGGTGCCTGCATCGGCCAGCCGGCCCAGCGCTTCATCAACCACTACGGTGATCGGCTCGTGCGCTACGAGTCATCTGCCCACATCGGATGGCTGCACCTGCGCACCGTTGGCGGGGCGCGTCGCTTCACCGCGCTGCAGGCCAGGAACTACGAGCCCGCCACCCGCATCCAGCAGGCGTGGATCGGCACCTGCGCCCAGTCCACCGCGCTGACCTGCTAGCGGGGACTGGACGCCCCTGCCAGCAGACTCACCTGCCAGGCCAGGGGCGGGGACCCGCGGGCAGGGGCGCGGGAGCCGGGCCCCTGCGATGGGCCGGTGCCCAGCCAGCAGCGACCCGCCGGGAGGTCAGGCCGAGCGGTCCTCGCCCTGCGCGGCGGTGAAGGCCTCCTGGCCATCGATGCGGTGCAGCTTCTCGACGTGCACCCAGGAGTGCTGCTCGCCGATGCACTGCAGCAGGTCGAGCAGCTCCGTGTCGCCGACGGGCGTCCCGGCATCGCGGGCCACGAAGCGGCAGCGCCACGTGTCGACGAGGTCCGGAGTGCCCTCTGGATCGGGATAGACCTTGGTGCCACGGTTGGAGACCAGGCGCAGCCGCAGCGGGGTCTCCTCCACGATCGCATCGAGCGAGCTGCCGAGCTCCTGCGCCGGCAGCATCGAGTGCACGAAGATGTCGGCTCCGACGACCTCGAGGCCCTCGGCCCTGGGGTCGCTGCCGAAGGGCTCGGGCTGGCGGCCGGGCGTGGCGGGCACGACGGCGCCACCGGGGCGACCCGACGCGCGTGCCTCGCTGCCGGCCGACGCGGACCTGCGACCGAGGTTCGCAATCACCCGCTCGGTGTAGCGCTCGGTGCTGGCAGCGCTGCCGCTGCGGTCGATGTCAGCGGTGAGGTCGATCCCCTCCTCGAGCGTGACCACGATCGCGTCCTCGATGGCCCGGGCGACCTCCACCTGGCCGACGTGCTCGAGCAGCAGCACGGCAGCGCGCAGCATCGCGGTGGGGTTCGCCTTGCCCGTGCCGGCGATGTCGGGTGCGGTGCCGTGCACCGGCTCGAAGATCGCCACCCCGGTGCCGATGTTGGCCGACGGTGCGAGGCCCAGCCCTCCCACGAGGCCGCTGGTGAGGTCGCTGAGGATGTCGCCGTTCATGTTGGTGGTGATGATCACCTCGAACTGGGTGGGGTCGATCACCAGCTGGTGGGCACAGTTGTCGACGAGCATGTGGTGCGGCGTGATCTCCGGGTACTCCGGGGCGATCCGCTCGAAGACGCGCTGCAGCATCCCCTCGGTGAGCTTGAGGATGTTGGACTTGGTCGCGCAGTGCACGCTGCTGCGGCCCTGCTGGCGGGCCAGCTCGAACCCGGTGCGCACGACCTTCTCGCAGCCGTGCTCGGTGATCACCTTCAGCGCCTGGGCAACGCCCGGGGTCTGCATGTACTCGATGCCGGCGTAGAGGTCCTCGACGTTCTCACGGACGACGATCAGGTCGATGCCCATCCCGGCAAACGGCCCCCCCACCCCGGGGAGCTCGCGCGCGGGGCGCACGTTCGCGTGGGTCTCGAAGAGCTTGCGCAGCGTGACGTTCGCGCTCTTGCCGCCCCCGCCGAGCGGTGTTGCCAGCGGGCCCTTGAGCGCCACGCCGCAGGAGGCGATCGCATCCAGCGTCTCGCCGGGAAGGCCCGACCCGATCCCCCGGGCAAACACCGCCGAGCCGGCCTCGCACTCGACGAGGTCGAGGCGTGCGCCGGCGGCGTCGAGCACCTGGCGCGTCGCAGCGGCGATGTCGGGCCCGATCCCGTCCCCGGGCAGCAGCGCAACGCGGGTGGACCGGGACTGGTCGGTGGCCTGGGTGTCGGTGGTCGCTGCCTGGGTCGTCATGGATGCCTGCTCCGCTCGCTGGATGGGGTGGGTGCAGAGGATATCCGCAACCGCCTGTCCGGTGCAGGGTTCTGCAGGCAACCCGCGCGGGCATACGGCCAGCATGGCAGAGAACGCTTCCGCATCCGGCCCCGAGCCCTCGCTCCACCTGCCCCACATCCCGATCGGGGAGGTTGCCAGCCACCTCACGCAGCTGGCGATGGTGGGCGGGGCAGTCCTCTACCTGATGGGGCTGCTGCGCCTGTCCGGCGAGCTGGCCCAGGTCGGGCTGGCCTCCCCGAACGTGATCGCGGGGTTCACCCACTCCTACGTGGTGATGACCGGGGTGGCGGTGCTCGCGGCCAACGCCCCGGTCCTGGTGATCGTGGTCGCCTTCGCTGCAGCGGTGGCG
>SKUG01000239.1 GCA_007122215.1 Thermoleophilia bacterium
AGCAGCTGCGCACGCTCACCGCTGCGACGTTCCAGCTCGTCCGCCGCTGCCTCGCTGCGCGCGGACAGGCCGTCCAGCTGCTCCTGGAGGGCAGCGACCCGCCCCTCGACGGCCGAGGCTGCGCGCAGGGCATCCCGCTCGTCACCGGCGACGGCCTCGAGCTGGCCAAGCTCCTGCTCGACACGGGCCTGGGCCACGGTCAGCTGCTCGACCCGCGCGGATGTCTGGGTGAGCTGCTCCTCGACGCGTGCGAGCTCGTCCCGCTCGCTGGCAGCGCGGGCAGTGGTGGCCTCGATCCGGACCTCGTGCTGGTGGATGCGGCGGCGCATGGCTCCGCTGCGCTCCTCGATCGCGCCACGCCGGATGCCGATGCGATCCCGCAGGGCGGTCATGCGCTGCACGAGGGTGCGCGCGGCCTCGGTGCGCTCGACGACCTTCGACAGCTCGGCGTCCAGCGTGCTGCGCTCGTGACGCAGTGCGACGGCGGCCTTCTCGGCCTCGTAGACCGCTCCCTGGGTCTCGGAGACGCGGGCCTCGGCCGCCTGGACACGCTCCGCGGCCCGGCGGACCTCGTCCTTGTGCAGGAGCAGCTGCACCGTCCAGCGCTCGGCGATCAGGCGGCTGTAGCGCTCGGCGGCCCGGGCCTGGCGCTTGAGGGGGCGCAGCCGGGCGTCGAGCTCGGACTCGATGTCGCGCACGCGCTCGAGGTCCCGCTCGACGCGGCGCAGCTTGAGCTCGGCGCGGTGGCGACGTCGCTTGAACTTGCCCAGCCCCGCGGCCTCCTCGATGGCGGCGCGGCGATCGGCCGGCCGTGCAGCGAGCAGGCGGTCCACCTTGCCCTGGCCGATGATCGAGTGCATGTCCTTGCCGAGGCCCGTGTCCCCGAGCAGCTCGAGCACGTCCATGCGCCGCACGACGTTGCCGTTGATGTAGTACCGGGACTCCCCGTCGCGCTCGAGTCGACGCTTGATCGAGACCTCCCGGTAGGGGATCTCCACGGCCTCGTCCTCGTTGTCGAAGACGATCTCGACCTCGGCGTGGCTGGCGGCGCGTCGGTGGGAGTTGCCGAGGAAGATGACGTCCTGGCCGCTCTCTGCGCGCAGGCCCGATGGGGGCGCAGCGCTCATCACCCAGATCAGCGCGTCGACGATGTTGGACTTGCCCGAGCCGTTGGGGCCCACGACGACCGCGACGCCGGGCTCGAAGCTGAGCTCCGTCCGGTCCGCGAACGACTTGAAGCCCTTCATGCTGATGCGCTTGAGATGCATCCGTCACCCACCCTTCCCGGCGCGGCACGTGCCGCGCTCCGGTCCACACCTGGTCACCATGTCCACCCGTCTGCCACGACCTGCAGCAGCGCCCGGGCCGCGGCCTGCTCGGCTGCCTTCCGCGAGCGGCCCATCCCGCTGCCCGCGAGGTCGGTCCCCGGAACGGTCGCCTCCACGTGGAAGGTCCGCTCATGGTCCGGACCGTCGCTGCGGATCATCCCGTACCGGACCGACACACCCTGCTCCTGGGCCCATGCCTGGGCCTGCAGCCATTCTTGCAGCTCGGACTTGAAGTCGCTGCGGTAGTCCTGCTCGGTGCTCACGTGCCCGGAGAACCACTCCACCACCAGGGCGGCTGCGGCGTCGTAGCCATGGCCCAGGAAGACCGCGCCGATCACCGACTCGACCAGCGCAGCGAGGACGTTGGGGCTGCCGACGAGCTCGGCTGCCTGGCTGGCATCGGCCTCGACCAGCACGGCCGCGCGGAAGGCCTCGTCGAGCCCCTGCTCGCGTGCGACCTCACGGCAGACGCGCCGGGACACGAGCGCTGCACGCAGCCGCGAGAGCTCGCCCTCGGGGAAGTCGGGGAATCGCTGGTAGAGCAGCTCACCCATCGCGAGGCCGAGCACGGCATCCCCGAGGAACTCGAGGCGCTCGTAGGAGCGGGCCCGGCTCGCGGCGATCGCCGGGTGGGTCAGGGCACGCTGGCGCAGGTCCTCGGGCAGGTCGTCGAAGGCAGGAGCGACCCGAGGCAGCTCACCCGGCCGGGAGTCAGGCACGCCAGTGCGGCCCGGTCGCCTGCTCAGGCCCCGTGGACCTGGCGGCCACGGTAGGTGCCGCAGAAGCCGCACACGGTGTGCGGGCGGCGCGGTCGACGGCACTGCGGGCAGGCCTGGGTGGCCGTGGGCGTCAGCCGCGAGTTGGCGGCACGACGGCTGTCACGCCGGGCCTTCGATGTCTTTCGCTTGGGAACTGCCATTGCTGACCACCTTGTCCTTCCACGTGCGCGTCGGGGCACGTGCCACGCTCGACGGGCAAGCATAGCGCACCGGGCGCCATGCCTGTCGCGGTCGCCGCCGCCCCCTGGCTGGAGCGCCTCGCGACCCGCACCGCGGGGCGCTCGGCGCTGCGCTGCCGCAGGTCACTCGCCGGCGTCGCCCGCGTCATCGTCGAAGCGCAGCTCCCGCAGCTTCTCCCAGCGGCTCCCGGTCTCGGGAGGCACGCAGCCGCAGTCGCCATCGTCGCGCTGCCTGCCGCACTGCGGGCAGAGTCCCGTGCAGGAGTCCGAGCAGAGCACGCGCTGGGGAAACTCGAGGGCAACCGCCGACTGCAGCCACGCAGCGGCATCGAGGTGCAGGCGCGCATCGACGAAGCCGCAGCGCAGCTCGTCGTCGTCGGCAGCGGGCTCGTGGATCTCGCGGGTGGTGATCCCGATCGGCACGGTGGCATCGCCGAGGCAGCGTGCACAGGGACCGTGCAGCTCGACGTCCACGCGCAGGGAGAGGTCGTATCCGCCGTCGTAGGCCGCGACCTGCACCTCGGCGGCGACCTCCTCGGCATGGGTCCGGAAGGTCGTGCCGGACTGGCGGTAGGACGGCGCAGTGACCTGCAGCTCGCGGACGACCACGTCGCCGGGCGCAAGCCGCAGCTCGGCGATGTCGATGCGGCCCGCGGGGGGCGGCTCCGGGGTGGCCATGGTGCTGGATCCGTTCGCGTGGCTAGTCGACCGGCGCCGGCTCGCGGGGCTCGGCCTGGGCCTGCTGGGCGAGCTGGTCGCGGCTGCGCTGGACGACGGTCAGGAGCTTGTCGAGGCGGACCTCGAGCCCGCCGAAGATCTCGTCGGCGTAGTCCTCGGCGCCGGTGCGGATCTCGCGTGCACGGGCGGTGGCGTCGTCGACGATCTGCTCGGCCTGCTCGTGCGCGATCCGCACGACCTCCTCCTGGGAGGCGAGCTCCTCGGCCTTGTCTCGGGCCTCCTGCACGAGCCGCTCGGCCTCGCGCTTGGCCTCGGCGACCATGTCGCTGCGCTCCTTGACGATCCAGTGCGCCTGGCGGACCTCGTCCGGGATGCTCATGCGCAGCTGGTCGAGCAGGTCGTAGACCTCCTCGCGCTCGACGCGGACCGTGTCGGTCAGCGGCACCGTCTTGGCGTTGTGGATGAGGTCATCGAGCTTGTCGATGAGTACCAGGACGTCCATGTCAGCCGTTGCCTTCCTCGTGCGGTGACGCGTGGCTGGCCACGCGTCCTGTCAGTGCCGTCGCGACCTGCGGCGGGACGTACGCGGAGACGTCGCCACCGTGGGCTGCGATCTCGCGAACCCCGCTGGAGCTCACGAAGCTGTAACGTGGGGAGCTCATCATGTAGAGCGTCTCGATCTCGGGCGCAAGGCCCGCGTTGAGGTGGCTCATCTGGAACTCCCACTCGAAGTCGGAGATGGCCCGCAGCCCCTTCACGAGCACCCCCGCGCCGCACTCGCGTGCGAACTCGACGACCAGCGTGTGGAACGTGCGAACCTCGACGTTCGGTATGTCGGCGAGGGATTGTTGCAGGAAGGCAACCCGCTCTGCGGCAGTAAAGAGCGGGTCCTTGTGCCGCGGATTGCCGACCACGCCGACGATCACCTCGTCGAAGACCTCGGCGCTGCGTGCGATCACGTCGAGGTGCCCGAGCGTTGCCGGGTCGTAGGTCCCGGGGCAGATCGCCCGGCGCCGGCGGACGCTCGATCCGTCCTGGTGTGCTGGGGCGGAAGGCATGTGCAGGTCCTGGCGGGTCAGCTGCCGGTCGCGCGGAACAGGCAGACGGAGGTGTCGCCGTAGCGGCGCACCTCGGAGTCGGGGAAGCGGG
>SKUG01000141.1 GCA_007122215.1 Thermoleophilia bacterium
CTCGGCCGCACGCTTCGTGTGCAGTCGCAGGACATCCGCATCAAGCGCCAGCTCGCCGCCGAGGAGAAGGCCGCCAAGGCACCGGTGAAGATGATGTTCCCCACGGTGCTCTTCATCCTGCCGGCGCTGTTCCTGGTGATCCTCGGCCCGGCCGCGATCAACATCATGGACCAGCTCGGCAACATGTAGGCAGGCCGTTGGGCCTGCGGCCGGGGGGGGCTGGTCGCGGCGCCCCGCCTGCGGTCACCCGGCGGGCAGCTCGATGACTCCGCCCGGCAGGTCCTCCTGCCAGCCGAATCCCGTCTCCGAGGGCAGCTCGAGCGGCGGGGTGGGAACCTCGTCACCTGGGGTGGCCGTGTGGAAGATGGCCGGGGAGATGTCGTTGGGCGCGTGCGGGCACCAGGCAGCTGCGATCGCCTGGGCCTGGGTGCGGCCGATGCCGAGCTCGGACTGGCCCCCGGAGTAGACGGGGATGCCGCGGTCGGCAGCCAGCGCGACCATGCCCAGCAGCGAGCTGAAGGTGCCCATGCGCGACGGCTTGACGTTCACTGCGCCCGAGTCCAGGGGCATGCGGTCGAGGTCGGCAGGCTCGTGCAGCGGCTGGTCGTACGCCACCCGTGAGCGGCCATCGCCCAGTGCGGACAGCACGTCATCGTCGCCGCCCGGGTCCTCCATGATCGCCTCGGGGAAGTGCCGGGCCAGCCGCTCGTAGAGGGCCGGGTCGGGGTCCTGCCGGACCTCCTCGAAGGGGTACCAGGCCTTGAGGTCGATCACCCGCACGGCAGATCCGGCCGCGAGCTCGGCACAGACCCCGTCGGTCCACGCATCGGAGGCATCGAGCTTGAAGCCGAGCCCTGGCACCTGCCGGGCCCAGGCCAGCACGCGCCCGGTGTCGGGCGGGGTGCCGAGCGACATCGACACCACCCATGTCAGCGGCTCGATCGGTCGCCCGAGCAGGTCGGCCAGCGACATCTGCTGCTGGCGCAGGCCCAGGTCGAGCGCGGCAGACAGGATGCCCCACCAGGCGTAGCGGGTCATGCCGGTCTCGGCGGCCTCGCCCGAGGTCAGCCCGAGCGTGGGCACGAGCTCCTCGAGGTCGCCGATGGTGGATGCCTCGCGCAGCTGCGCCCGCACGGCGTGCAGGCGGCCTGCCAGCCCGTCGTGGTGGTCCGCGATCCAGGTCACGTCCTCGCCACGCCCGACGTGGCCTGCACCGACGAGGCTGAGCTCGGTGGTGTGTCGCTCCCAGGTCGGGGATCCCAGGCGCAGCCGCCGCACCGGGCCGAGGTCCTCGACCTGCACGGGCAGCGCGAGGATGGCCTCGAGCTCGCGTCGGACCTGTCTGGACGACGGGGTGCCGGGCCGGGCCTCGGAGACGGTATCGGTCATGGCCTGCTCCTCGGGGACGGACCCGTCGAGGGGTCAGGACCTTCAGAGGCGCCGACCGGAATCGAACCGGTGTACAAGGCTTTGCAGGCCTCTGCCTAACCACTCGGCCACGGCGCCGTGCTGCCTGTCGGGCAGGACCCGGGCGGCATCAGGTGGCAGCCGACGCACGCCGGCCGCCTGACCGGAGCCTACCGGGTCTGGCAGGGGGAGGGAAGGCGACCACCTGCCGGACCACCGGGGCAGGCGGCCACTATCATGGAGCGGGCCATGGCGCGCGACGCACACACTCCCCCGGCACGGTCGCTCGACGAGCTGCGCTGGCGCAGCGACCTGCGGGACGCGCTGCCCGGCGACGATGGGCCGCACGATCCCACGCCCCGCCCGGTCGTCGCTGCCGGCTGGGTCGAGGCACGTCCCGAGCCGGTGGCCGCCCCGCGGCTGGTCGGCTGGTCCGGGGAGGTCGCGGACCTGCTCGGCCTCGATGTGCAGGCCCTGCACGAGCCCGACGTCGTGGCAGCACTCGCGGGCAACCACCTGCCGGCCGGCGCTGCCCCGTTCGCCGCTGCCTACGGCGGGCACCAGTTCGGGACCTGGGCGGGCCAGCTCGGCGATGGGCGGGCGATCAGCCTCGGCGAGGTCAGCGATGCCCAGGGCAAGATCCAGCAGCTCCAGCTCAAGGGGGCAGGTCCGACGGCCTTCTCACGCACGGCCGATGGGCGCGCGGTGCTGCGCTCGTCGCTGCGGGAGTTCCTGTGCAGCGAGGCGATGCACCACCTGGGGATCCCCACCACCCGCGCGCTGTCGCTGGTCACCACCGGGCAGGACGTGGTGCGCGACGTCCTCTACGACGGCAACCCCGCCCCCGAGCCCGGCGCCATCTGCTGCCGGGTCGCCCCGAGCTTCCTGCGGATCGGCAGCCTCGAGCTGCCCGCAGCCCGCGGCGACGAGCGGCTGCTGCGGGCCACGCTGGCACTCGCGATGCGACATGCCGGACACGACGTCGCTGCCGATGATGCGGCCGATGCTGCCGGGGAGTGGTTCCGGGACCTCTGCATCGAGACGGCCGAGCTCGTGGCGGCCTGGATGCGGGTCGGGTTCGTGCACGGGGTGCTCAACACCGACAACGTCTCCCTGCTGGGCCTGACCATCGACTACGGCCCGTACGGCTGGCTCGAGCCGTGGGATCCCGACTGGACCCCGAACACGACCGATGCCGACCGGCGCCGCTACCGCTTCGGGATGCAGCCTACGGTGATGCAGTGGAACCTGCTGCAGTGTGCCCGGGCCCTGTCGCTGGTGGTCGAGGACACCGCGGCCCTCGAGCGCGGGCTCGCCGCCTATGCCGAGCGCTACCGGTCGAGCTTCCGTCGCCAGCAGGCCGAGCGGCTCGGCTGGGGCAGCTGGCGCAGCGACGGCCGCGACCTCGCGCTCGTGGACGAGCTGGAGGCCATCCTCGCGCGCAGCGAGGTCGACCACGTGCTGCTGCACCGCCGGCTGTCCCGGATACCGACCGCTCCCGAGGCGCTGGAGGAGCTCGCCGGCAGCGACCTCGTGGGGCTGCTCGACGAGGCCATCTACGACCCGGCCCAGCTGCGCGCGTCCGGCGCAGGGGATGCGCTGGCCGACTGGATCCGCGAGTGGGCTGCCCGGGCCCGGGATTCCGGGATCGACGAGCAGGAGCGGCGTGGGCGCATGGATGCGCTCAACCCGCTGTACGTGCCCCGCAACTACCTCGCCCAGGAGGCGATCGACGATGCCGAGCGCGGCGCCCCGGGCCTGCTCGAGGAGCTGATGGAGGTGCTGCGGCGCCCGTACGAGGAGCAGCCAGGCCGCGAGCGCTTCGCCCGGCGCCGCCCGGAGTGGGCACGCCGACGCGTGGGCTGCTCGATGCTCTCCTGCAGCTCCTGAGGCAGCCCTCGGCATGCCTGTGGAAGGTCGCGCACGCGACTGCGGCGGTATCCCTCCCACGTGGGGAAGGACACCGCCGCAGCGTCACTGCATGGCCGGCCCGTCAGGCCGCGCCGGAGATGCGCCGCACCTCGAGCGACAGCACCACGAGCACCATCCCGCGGAACAGCATCACGATCCCGGCGTAGGTGCCGAGGATCCACAGCGCCGAGGTCGGGAAGGCCGAGAGCAGCATCACGCCGAGCATGAGGCTGACCAGGCTCGATGCCAGCCACCAGCCCCAGCCGACGCCCCGCCGGGCGATGCTGGCAGCCGTGCCGACGATCCCGTCCGCCACCAGCCAGAGCGCGAACAGCATCGTGAGCGTGAGCGTCCCGACCAGCACGTTGGTGGCCAGCAGCAGCCCGGCAATCGCGGTCAGCAGCCCGAGGATGAGCCCGGTCCACATGCCGCCATCGCCGCGCTGGGCGATCGCCCCGACGATGCCGAGGACTCCGGCGACGAGCATCACCCAGCCCAGCACCAGCGTGACCCCGATCGAGGCCGCCGTGGGATAGACGAGCATGAACCCACCCAGCAGCCCGGTGCCGATCCCGGCGGCGAGCATGAGGCCCCACGGGGCGGCCGTCGTTCCGGCGTCCACGTCAGCCGTCGTCGTCGCTGCATCAGCCATTGCCGGCCTCCCCCGTCACGGCTCCGCCACAGTCGAGCGCGCCGTAGATGTCGTCTGAGGTGGCGATGTAGGTCGCCACGGCGTCCGCCACGTCCTGCCGGGCCTCGCCCAGGCCGGCGTCC
>SKUG01000125.1 GCA_007122215.1 Thermoleophilia bacterium
GCACCCGCTCCTCCGTGCCGGTGCGACCATCGGGTCCTGCTGCGGGCACCTGCAGGAGCTCCTCGGGCGAGTCCACGAGCTGTGGACGCTTGCGACGGTGCAGGTTGGAGGTGGCGTTGCGCAGGATCGTGAGCAGCCATGCACGGGGATGACGGCCGTCGAACCGGTCGATCGCGCGGTAGGCGCGAAAGAGCGTCTCCTGGACCGCGTCCTCGGCGTCCTGCGGGCTGCCCGTGAGCCGCCTGGCCACCCGCAGCAGCACCGGGACCTCCGGTGTGACGTACTCGCGGAAGCGCTCCTGGACGTCCACGACCATGACCACGGTGCGACGCGCGGTGGCAAGCTCGGTGTGGCGGATCTCGTCGAAGGCGTACGGGTGCATGCGCCGGCAGTGTACACGCGCGGTGCGCGGGGGCGCCACCTGCGTGCATCCAGCCCCCGGGGCGCCGACGGGGGCTGCGACCCCCACTCCTCCACAGGGAGCCGGCATGCGGGTAGAATGGGAGCGGTCGCACGCCCGCGGCCTGCCGAAGCGCTGATGCCGAAGGAGCATTCCCGATGGACACCTCCACCTCGCCCCTGACCCTCACCGACAAGGCCGCCGTCGAGGTCCGGTCGCTGATCGAGCAGGACGACTCCCTGCAGGGCGAGGAGTTCGTGGCGCTGCGGGTGGCGGTCACCGGCGGGGGCTGCTCGGGCTTCCAGTACGCGCTCGGGTTCGACACCGAGCGCCACGACGACGACGAGGTGATCGAGCACGAGGGCGTGACGGTGCTCATCGACACCGTGAGCGCCGGCTACCTGCAGGGCTCGATCGTCGACTACGAGGACGGCCTCAACGGCCGCGGCTTCGCCGTCAAGAACCCGAACTCCACCGGCAGCTGCGGCTGCGGCCAGTCCTTCAGCTGCTAGCGCCCCAGCGGGGCACATTCCGCCGTCGTCCCGCCCTGTCGACGCACCTCAAGCGATGGTGTGCCATACTCCCGGCGTCATGGGTCCCATGGAGGGGAGCCCAGCCACAACGCCATGGAGGGTAGAGCATGTCGGCACTCGTCAACCTTGCTCCGGACGTACGAACCTACGTCGCGCAGCTGCGGGTCGATCCCAACTTCGAGCGGGCACTCGCCGCACCTGACTCCGACAGCCGGAAGATGCTGGCCGTCAGCGCGATGCAGTCCGCGGAGGCCACCACGGCCGAGACCCTCGTGCCGAAGCTGACCGAGCTGCAGCAGCAGGGACTGGTCCAGGACTTCGAGCTCGTTCCGCTGACCGGCGCGGTGATCATCAACACCCCGGAGGCGAACTCCGCAGCGGCCTGGGATGCCATCCGCGGCGTCAGCGAGCTGGGACGGATCGTCCGCAACCGCGAGGTCACCCTCGATGCCGAGCTGGGCGCAGTCGTCCCGGCAGGCGGGAACGGGACCGTCGAGCCCGAGTACAACGTCGCCAAGGTCAACGCCCCCGGGGCGTGGGAGCAGGGCGTGCGCGGTGCCGGCATCACGGTGGGCGTGATCGACACGGGCATCGACCCGGCCCACCCGGCACTGGTCGACAACTACCGCGGCACGCAGGCCGACGGGAGCTTCGACCACTCCTACAGCTTCTTCGACCCGATCAACCGTCGGACCGAGGCCTATGACGACCACGGTCACGGCACGCACGTCGCCGGCACCGTGGCCGGTGGAGCCGCCGACCGCATCATCGGCATGGCTCCCGATGCCCAGGTCATCGCTGCCAAGGCCTTCGACGCCCGGGGCGGCGGCAACACCGCCACCATCCTGCGCGCGCTGAGCTGGATGCTGGCGCCCACCGACGCGCAGGGGAAGAACCCCGACCCGACCAAGGCCCCCGACATCGTCAACAACAGCTGGGGCAACAGCAACGGTGCCTTCCTCGGCTACCTCGACACCTTCCGGGCGTTCCACGCCGCGGGCATCGTGCCGGTCGTGTCGGCCGGCAACAGCGGCCGCGGCGACCGCCCCCAGACGATCGGTGCGCCGGCCTCCTACAAGGAGTCCATCGCAGTTGCGGCAACCGACAGGGACGACGTGCGAGCACCGTTCTCCAGCGTCGGCCCGAGCCGGGTCCGGGGCGAGGACGGGCAGTTCATCTTCAAGCCCGACATCGCCGCGCCGGGCGTGGCCGTGATCTCGTCGATGCCCGGCGGGAGCTACCGCGCCATGTCCGGCACCTCGATGGCAGGTCCGGGGGCAGCGGGCGTCGCGGCGCTGCTGATGAGCCGCTACCCGAACATGACGCCGGAGCAGGTCCGCGAGGCCCTGCTCACGGGTGCCGTCGACCTCGGCGAGCCCGGCCCCGACCACTTCTACGGCCACGGCCGGATCGATGCGGTCGCGGCCCTGGAGGCCGCGGACGCGATGTTCCGCACGCCGGACGAGCCGACCCGCCCGGACCCGGACGCCGGCAGCGACACCTGACGACCTCGCGGTGGGGTCGGGGCGTCGGCCCTGCCCCCACCGCCTCCTCCCACTCGGGTCCGGCCCGCCGGGGCCGTCCCACGACACCACCACAGCAAGGAACCACCCCACCATGAGCATGACCATCGAAGTCGGCAACTACACGAGCAGCGCCCCGGGCCTGCGCACCTACATCGGCCACCTCCAGGGTGAGGCGGACTTCTCCCGCCCGTCGCTGCTGCCCCCGGGCCCGGATCGCAAGATCGCGGTGTTCAACGAGCTGCAGGCCGTGAACGCCCAGGCGATGGAGCAGGCCGGCTCCCACCTCAACCAGCTCTTCAACCAGGGCCTGATCTCGAGCTTCCGGGTGAACCCGCTCTCGAACACCGTGATCATCGACGTGCCTGACGAGAAGGCTGGCGAGGCGTGGCGCGCCATCAACCAGGTCCCCGGCATGGGCCGCGTGATCCGTGACCGCGAGGTCTCGCTGCAGCCGCTCGAGCAGGCCCAGCAGGGCGCCGATCTGGTGCAGGAGGGCAACAAGCGGCTCGAGTGGAACGTCGCACGCCTCGGCGTCGAGGAGCTCTGGAAGCAGGGCATCACCGGCAAGGGCATCGTGGTCGGCATCGTCGACACGGGCGTGGACCTCAAGCACCCGTCGCTGGAGTCCAAGTACCGCGGCTTCTCCGAGGACGGCAAGCACAGCCACGACTACAACTTCTTCGACGCCTTCAAGCAGTCGAGCGTCCCCTACGACGACAACCGCCACGGCACCCACGTCGCGGGCACGGTGCTCGGCTCCACCGAGGACGGCTACTACACCGGGATGGCGCCCGATGCACAGTGGATCGGCGCGAAGATCCTCAGCGGCCGCGGCTCGGGCTCGCTCTCGACGGTGCTGGCGGGGATCGAGTGGATGCTCGCCCCGACCGATGCGAGCGGCCGCAACCCCGACCCGACCAAGGCGCCGGACCTGCTCAACCACAGCTGGGGCACCACCGACGGCCGCACCCAGGCGTTCCGCCAGGTCTGGAAGGCCTACGAGGCCGCAGGCATCGTGCCGGTGGTGGCTGCCGGCAACTCCGGCCCGCGCGCGGCCAGCGTCGGCGCTCCGGGCAGCTACCCGGAGTCGATCGCCGTGGGCGCCACCGACAAGGATGATCGGGTTGCACGCTTCTCCAGCCGTGGTCCGAGCCCGATCCGCGACGAGAAGAACCCCGAGGGGTTCAAGCCTGACGTCTCGGCTCCCGGTCACCAGGTGACCGCGGCCGTCCCGGGTGGTGGCTACCAGACGCTCAGCGGGACCTCCATGGCATCCCCGGCCGTCGCCGGCGTCGTGGCCCTGCTGCTGCAGAAGCACCCTGACCTCACCAACGAGGAGGTCCGCAAGGCGCTGACCACCTCGGCACGCGACATCGACGCGCCGGGCCCGGACCTCAACTCCGGCCACGGCATCGTCGACGCGCCGGCAGCGATGAAGGCTGCCGACCGCATCGTCGCCGAGCGCACGGCCCCGCGGCCGGAGCCCGTGGAGCCCGAGGCCGTTGAGGCTGGGGCTGCTGCCTGATTCGCAGTCCAACCTGATTGCTGCACCCGGCGCATGCCGCCCGCAGCCACCCGACGGGAGCGCTCCGGCGCCCTGCCGGGACCGACATGGAGCCCCGACCAGACCCCC
>SKUG01000083.1 GCA_007122215.1 Thermoleophilia bacterium
CACCGGCCCCCACCGACCACGCGTCGGTGGGGGCCGAGCGGCACCTGCGACCGGCGCGGCCCGCAGGTGCCCGCGCGGCGCTGCGCGCGGCCTCCGGCCCCCTCCAGGCCCCGTCCGAACCGGATGTGGTCTCGGAGCCATCGGCACATGCACCCACTGCAGAGCTGGCCGAGGTGCTCCCCCCGCAGCCTGTCGCTCCTGCCCATCAGGACCATGTGGGCCTCGATGCATCGACGGGTCCAGCTCCGCGCGCGAGGTGGTGGCGCTGGCTGTCGGCAACCGTGCGCTGGGCTGCGATCGCGGCCCTCTGGACGCTCGTGGTCCTGCTCGTTGCGCTGACCTGGGGAACCAACCTCTTCGACTACCGGACCCACGTGATCATCGGCAAGAGCATGGAGCCAACCATCCCCCTGCACTCGGTGATCGTCGGTCGACCAGTACCCGTCAACGCCGTCACCGTCGGTGACGTGATCACCTTCTCACCTCCAGGCTCGGAGCGCCGGGTCACGCATCGCGTCGTCGCGGTCGACTTCGACCCGCGCGGGCGGATCTTCTTCCGGACCCGCGGCGACAACAACGACTCCGATGACCCCTGGTCGATCTCCTACACCCAGGACCAGGCCTGGGTCGTCCAGGCCCACATCCCCCACGTCGGCCGGCTCCTCACCGGGATGCAGTCGCCCATCGGCCGCGTCGTCTTCGTGGTCGGTCCCACCCTGGTCCTGCTGGGGCTTGCCCTCCGTCGGATCTGGGCTCCGCGCACATCGACGGGAGGCCGCCGGCGCTCGCCCCGTCGCCTGCGCCTGCCCCGGAGGTCCTGATGCAGTCGCGGCTGGCACTCCTGGGGCTCGGCCTGCTGGCAGCCTTCGGGCTGGGCTACGGCGTGCTCGGTGTGAGCGATGCGGCCTGGACCGACCAGGTGACCAATCCCGGCACCGCCGTCACGGCCGACCAGGTCGGCCAGCCTGGCCAGCCGGTCTCCACGCTGAACCCGAACTGCACCAACATCACGGTCGAGTGGACGGCTGCAGCGCTCGCCGATGACTACCGGGTCGAGGCCTGGACGGCCACCACGGGCACCTTCACGACCGTCACCGCGTCGACCAGCGGAAACCTCACCTGGGCGGACACCACCGACTACACCAACGACACGGTCCGCTGGCGGGTCATCGGCATCCGCAGCGGCACCAGCTGGGAGTCGGTACCGAGCCTCGAGTCGGCCGATCGCGACTGTGGTATCCCCCCGGTGATCGACCTCGCCGTGACCGAGACCTGTGGGGCGCGAACGCTCACCTGGTCGCATCCCACGGCGACCCGCTTCAACATCCGCCGCCGCGTCAATGCAGGGGGGTGGACCAACGTGCAGACCAACCTCAACGCCTTCACCTGGACCGACACCGCCGCCACCTTCTCGATCGGCGACGTCATCGAGTACCAGGTCCAGGGCCGCATCGGGGGCCCCGCCAACGTGGGCCCCTGGGGCAACGTCGACGGGGTGACCTGGGGTGGGCCGTTCCGGATCGTCTCCGTGGAGTTCGTCAACAACGGGGCAACGCTCGGCACGCTGGAGGTCGGTGACCAGATCGTCGTCACCTTCTCCCACGAGGCGGACTTCTCGAACCTCACCGCGACCACCGTCAACATCGCCACCCGCAGACGCCTGCGCGCCCCGAACGCGAACCAGGCCAACCGGCGCGTCTTCCAGTGGACCACCGCAAACAACTTCTTCGGCGGCAACGCCACCTACGCAGGCGCGTCACCCACGGCAGGAACCGGCATGACCTGGACGTGGACGTCATCGGTCAACGGCACGACGATGGGCGTGCCTGCAGCTGCCATCACCCCGGGAACGGCCGTGACCTGCGCCGCGAACACCGCGATCGCCACCAGCACCGCATTCACCCCGGTGCCCACCGGCCAGTGGTAGCACGCCTCAGTCGCGGGTCGTGCGGCGCGCTCGCATCCAGGAGATCGGGTGCCGGAGCCCCGCCTTCCACTCCGGGGTGGGTGCGGGCAGGTGGTCGAGCTCGCGCGCTGCCTGGGCTGCGCGTGCGGCCTCGACGCGTGCGCGTGCGCGACCGTCGCCCTCGACCTCTGCTGCCAGGAACGCGGCGATCGCGGCCATCTCGCCGGCGCGCCGCTCGATGTCGAGGTCGTCCATCAGCGAGCCGAGCGCCTCCCGGGAGCGTGCCGCTGCCTGCTCTGCATCCTGTCGGGCGCGCTGCAGGCGTGCGGCCTCGCGCATGCTCTCGCCGCTGGGCTCGCGCTCGTAGCGCTGCAGGAAGGTGTCGTGGTCGAGCACTGCCTGGTTCTCGGCGATGATCGCAAGCTGCGCCGCGACCTGGCCGAGTGCCAGCTCGTAGAGCTTGCGCTCGGCGCGCACGGCGGCGAGCTCGGTGATGGCCTGCTCGGTCGTGGCGCCACCCTCGACCAGCCGCTCGAGCTCACGCTCCAGCTCCCCCAGCGTCGGCAGCGCGCTGCGGAAGATCGTGGCCTGCGCCTCCAGGTAGCGGTGCTCGGCAGCGAGGGCGTTGCTGATGTCCAGGCGCATGCGCTCGAGTGCCACGAGGTCCTTGCGCCGGGCCTCCTCGGCCTCGGCCAGGCGCTCTGAAGCCTGCATCAGGCGGCTCTCGGCCCAGCGGAACTCCGCATGCAGCGACATCAGCTCGGCCCGGTCGAACTCGAAGGATGCGTGGCGCGGGATGTCCAGGGACACGTCGGCCGGCACCGGCCGCTCGTCGATGTCGGCGAGCAGCAGGGTCGGGTCCACCGCCCCCTCGAGCCTGCGGTCGGTTGCGCTGCGCAGCGCCCGTGCCGTCTGCTGGAACATGCGAGCCCGTGACTGTGTGGCCATTCCCCGTACCCCTCGGCGTCGATCGCGCGGCCACCTGCTGGCCGCCCTGATCCCACCGTACGACGGGTTTCGGGTGCCGGCAAGGGGGACCCGGCCAGCGGGCGGCCGGGTTGGGAACACCCGGCTCGTCAGGCGAGTGCGAGGGGGGCGTGCGCGGCCTCCCACGCGTAGATCTCGGGAGTGAAGTAGGACACCCGGATCTTCTTGTACTCCTTCGTGGAGTAGAGCACGGTGTAGTCGTCGATCCCCGTGGCCTCGGCGATGGCGGCCAGCACGGCCTCGCACTCGTCCTTCGAGCGGCCATGGGTCATCGAGAAGATGCTGTAGGGCCAGTCCTCGTAGGTCGGGCGCTGGTAGCAGTGGGAGACGCCCTGGAAGGTGCCCATCACCTGGCCGACCTCCTCGCGACGCTCCTCGGGAACGTTCCAGACGCCCATGCCGTTCCAGGTGAAGCCGGCGTTGCGGTGGAAGAGCACTGCAGCAAACCGCCGCATCGTGCCGTCCCTGAGCATCTCGTGGCCGAGCTCGAGCAGCTCGGCCTCGGTGAACCCCTCGTGCTCGGCGAGCTCCCGGAAGGGCCGCTCGGTGGCCGGCAGGTCGACCTGCAGCGCGCGGATCGCCGCCTTGCGCCGCTCGGTGATCTCCCCGGGCTTCGGGCCCTCCAGCGATGGCTTGGGCATGGGCTTGCGCGCGCCCGGGTCGCGTCCGCCCCTGACGTCGAGGTCGACGCCGATCCGGAAGAACTTCAGCGTCGGCAGCGGGCGGATCGCCTCGACGCCCGCGAGCTCGCCGAGCAGCTCGATCGTGCGGTCGAGCCCGAGCTGGGAGTCCGGCGGCACCGCGACGGTGAACCAGAGGTCGAACTCGTGGTCGCGCAGGTAGTTGTGGCTGACGCCCGGGTGACCGTTGATGATCTCCGCGGCCTCGTCGGCGTTGCCGTTCACCGAGCGGGCCGCCACGAGGCTGGAGGTGTAGCCCAGCCGGCGCGTGTCGAAGATCGCCCCCACCTGGCGGATCTGGCGGTCGTCGCGCAGCTCGGTGATGGTGTCGATGACGTCCTGCTCGGATGTTCCGAGGCGCTCCGCGAACGCCGCATAGGGGCGCTCGGTGAGCGGGAACTCGTTCTGGATGATGTCGAGGAGCTCGGTGCGCTGTTCAGGTGAGGAAGGCATGGGTATGATCCTACAACGAGTACCGATCCGGCACGCCGGGTAGGCCTCGAG
>SKUG01000008.1 GCA_007122215.1 Thermoleophilia bacterium
CAGCCCGGCCGGGCGCGGGGGAAGTGTCGCAGCTCCGTGCATGGGGGAATCGTACTGGCCACCCGGAGGTGCCTGCGGCGGTAGGCGCGCAGGGCAGGCCCCACGACCTACGCGTCGACGACCACGATCTCCGCAGGCGCCCGGAAGCGCAGCGGTGCGGTGGAGTAGCCCACGCCTGCGGTGGTGTAGACCCAGCGCTCCCCGTCGACGTGGTAGAGCCCCTGCGGGTAGGGCTCGGAGTGGCGTGGCAGCACCAGCGCGCGGGTCAGCAGCGGCAGGCGCACCTGGCCGTGGTGGGTGTGGCCGGCCAGCTGCAGGTCCGCGGCGTGGCGGGTGCCAGCGGCAGGCTCGTGCACGAGCACCACGACCCGCTCGTGCTCGGGGCCGCGGACGTCCCGGATGAAGGCGTCCGACCCGCCCCCGGCATACAGCGACTCCATCCCCGCCAGCAGCAGGCCGGGCGCGGGCTCGACGCACTCGTCGGCGAGCACCTCCACCCCGGCTGCGCGCAGGGCGTCGGCGATGCGCAGGGGATCGGTCTGGTGGTCGTGGTTGCCGAGGGTGGCGATGGCCGGGGCGACGAGGCCTTCGAGTCGCTCGGCAGCCCAGTCGATCACGCTGGCATCGTCACAGACGAAGTCGCCGGGCATCAGCACCGCATCGACGCCGTCGATCGCGTTGATCGTGTGGACGAGCTCGTCGATGCGGCCGGCGGGCATCCACTCGTCGTGGGCGTGGATGTCGCTGGCGACCACCCAGCGCTGCCCGAGCCCGAGCGGCAGCTGCAGGTGCCGCGTGCGCAGGCGCAGGGGCCGATGCCCCGATCTGGTCCGGCGGTTGCCCATGCAGACAGCGTATCCCAGCCGGCCGCGCTGCGCGCGGTGCCTGCTGGTGCGATTTTCCGCCACCTGCTGGCGGAAAGGCGCAGCAGGGCGCGCGGCGCTAGCCGATCTCGCCGTAGGGGTCGGTGCTGCCGCGACGCAGGTCGCGGCACAGGCGACGCACGACACGGGTGCAGCGCCTGGGAAGCGCATCGAGCTCGAACCAGCCCCAGTCGACGATCTCGC
Organism: Thermoleophilia bacterium; assembly: GCA_007122215.1. Taxonomy (GTDB): domain Bacteria; phylum Actinomycetota; class Thermoleophilia; order Gaiellales; family SKUG01; genus SKUG01. The sequence goes on from SKUG01000008.1 coordinate 1,068, forward strand.
CCCCGTCGATCCGCACGGGTGCCCCTGCCGGGGCATCTGCCGCGAAGACAAAGCGCAGGCCCCGGTTGCCGGAGCGCTTGTGGTAGACCGCCACGAGCTCGCCGGCATCGAGCTGCAGGCCGGTCTCCTCGACGGTCTCGCGCACGGCCGCCTCACGCGGCGACTCCGCGGGGTTGGCCATCCCCCCGGGCAGCGTCCACTTGCGCCCGCGGTAGCCCTGGCGCAGCAGCAGGATCCGCCCGTCCGGGTCGAGCACCATCAGGGCGCCGGAGTTGTGTCCGGGGCCGATCGGCATCAGGCCGATCCCGTCCGTCCGAAGCGGTCGATGAGCCGCTGGAAGCTGCGCGGGGCGAGCGCCTTGAGCGGCAGGCCCCAGGCGAACGCGCGCGGGATGGTGCGGCGGCGCGTGCGACGCCGCCCGGCACAGCGCACGATCACCCGCGCGACGGCATCCGGGCTGCGGGTGAGCAGCCGTCCGGGCAGCGAGCCGACCAGCCGCTCGTGCGGCCAGGACTCGGTGGGGATCGGCCCGGGCAGCACCGCAGCGACGTGGATGTCGTCGGGGGCGAGCTGCCCGGCCAGGCCCTCGCTGAAGCCCAGCAGCGCGAACTTCGACGCGGAGTAGATCGCCGAGTCGGGCGCGGCATAGGTGCCGGCGATCGAGCTGACGTTGACGATCGCGGCGCGGTCGGAGTCGCGCAGCAGCGGCAACAGGTACGCGGTGAGGTGCACCGGCGCGGTGTAGTTGACCTGCATCACCTCGTCGTGGCGGATGATCGAGTCGGGGCCGCAGAGCTCGACCCCGGCCGGCATCCCGGCGTTGTTGACCAGCACGTCGACGCGCCCCTCGGTGCGCTCGATCGAGATCGCAAGCTCGGCAACCTCGCGGCGGCTGGCAAGGTCGCAGCGCGCAAGCCGCACGTACGGCTCGGGCCGGCCAGCCGCAGCGGCGGCCTCGAGCGCCTCGATGCGGGTCTGCTCGAGGTGGGTCTGGCGGCGCGCGACCAGCACCAGGTGCGCACCCTCGGCAGCCAGCAGCCGGGCACAGGCCTGGCCGATGCCGCTGGAGGCCCCGGTCACCACGCACAGCGCACCATCGAGGCGCCCACGGCGCGCATCCGGCGGAACCTCTACCGGGGTGGCGGGGCGTCCGCTGCGGCGCGGGGCATCGCTGTCGCTGGCTGGCATGTGCAGACGCTACCGGCCGCATCGGAACCCCTGCCCGGACAGCGGCCCGGGCCGAGGCGGCCAGCCTGCCTGCCGCCGGGATGCGCGCAGCGCGCGCGTCTGGGATCATCTTCCCCTGATGACGCCGCTTCGCGCACATGCCTTCCGCTCGCTGGTGCTGCAGGTCGTCCAGCCCGACATCCTCGGGATGGCAACCTTCCAGTCGTTCGAGCTGCGCGCCGAGGCCCACGGAGCCGGCGCGGAGGTCTGGCGGGCCAGCGGCATCTCCGGCGGCGAGCTGGCAGACGTACGGCCCGAGCCGATGTACGTGGGCCGGCTCGGCAGCCGGCTCGTGGTCGAGCTGCTCAGCGACCTCGAGCGCAGCGGCCTCTACGAGACCGCCCTCGCCGAGCCCTGCGACGACCCGACCATGGCGCGCGTGACGCTGCGCCTGGGCGGCCCCGAGGGCAGCCACGCCATCCTCAGCGACGCGCCCGCCGAGGAGGAGCTCGTCGCCAGCGTCGTGCGCGCCATCCACACGGCCGTGGGCATCGCGCAGGAGCGCAGCCTCGCCGCCGCCGGCTGAGCCCGGCAGCAGCTACTGCAGGCACGGCATCCGGTACGCTTGGCAGTCGATGTCAGAGCCGACCTTCGCAGAGCTGGATGCCATGGTGATCGCCGCCATGCGCCACCAGGGCAGGCACATGCCGCACCTGACCGACGCCACGTGGGAGAAGTTCATCGTCTGGGCATCCCCGAAGCGCCTGCTCGGCCGCCGGGACGACGTGCGCGGGGTGGGGCTCGTCTGGGACGACCCCCGCACCTTCCCGCCGCAGGACCGGCGCTACGACGTCGGCGTGCCGATCCTGCCCGAGGACGTCGAGAAGATCGAGCCGCCGGTCTTCCTGCTGGTCACCCTGCCGGGGGAGTACCTCAAGGTCACCCATGAGGGGCCCTACGACCAGGTGCCGGCGACCTACGACGAGGCCATGGACGTGGTGATGCCCCAGCACGGGCTGGACATGCTCGCCGCGCCGATCATCGAGGTCTACCGCAACTCGCCGGCCGAGGTGCTCGACGAGGAGCTGCGCACCGACATCTACATCCCGGTCATCCGCTCCTGACGCCCCCCGAGGAGCGTCGGGCGGCTCAGCGGGGTCCGGAGAGCTTGAGCTTCTTGACCAGGGACACCACGTCGCTGCGGACCCGCCCCGACTCGATGCCGTGCGGCAGGCGCTGCATGAGCCGCAGGTAGGCCGCGTCGAACTCCACCTCGCCGCGACGCTTCGGCGGGGTCTCGAGGTAGCGCTCGAGCAGGTCCAGGTGGTCCTCGTTCACCGCCCACAGCAGCGTGCCGCGCAGGCGTCCGTGGTACCACGCCTGCCAGCTGGTCGGCGGCGGGTGGGCGACACCGCCCGGGGCCTGGCCTGCAACCGCTGCCGAGCCCGCAGTGATGCCGGGGCGGGCGGCATCCGGCCCGAGCCGCTGCCCCGGCCGCCACGAGCAGACCGTGCAGGCGAAGGTCGGGTCGTGGACCTCGGTGACGTTGCGGTACTCGCTGCCGTGCCCGACGATGTCGGCATAGCTGCCACAGTCCGGACACTGCACGCAGATCCTCAGGCGGGAGTGCCGCTGCTCGGGTGGCATGTCGTCCCGCGCTGCCACCCCGACGATCCCGCGGCGCGGCTGCGAGGTCGGGGTGACGTATGGCAGGGGATGTCGGCTGGCGGCGCCCATGGTCTCCTGGCGCATGCTACTTGCGTCCACGCACTGCTGCGCGACGCTCCCGCGCGCGCGGGGCGGCAGGAGCAGGCCGG
>SKUG01000260.1 GCA_007122215.1 Thermoleophilia bacterium
CTGGCGATCACGACCGCGGTGGCAGGCGTGGAGATCCAGATGGCCACCCGCACGATCTCGAGCGCGGTATCGGGCATCCGAACGCTCATGCAGATGCAGATCTAGCCCAGGGACGCTGAGGAACGGACGCAACGGACATGGAACGACTCGCACAACTCCCACTCGCGGTTCGCATCGCCATCGGCGCGGGCATCGCGATCGCGCTGTTCCTGGTGCTGTACGCGGTCGCCCTGCGCGGCGACGGCATGACCGTGATCGAGACCTACCCGAGCAAGGAGCACGCCGATGCCAGCCAGTGGCGGCTCAGCCAGGTCGTGGGCGAGGGTGGCCGCGGCATCCCCTCGGCCGTGCGCGAGTCCGGTGGACAGTGGCAGCTGCGGGTGCCCAGCTCGCTCACCGAGCAGGCCCGGATGGAGCTCGGCCTCAGCAAGCAGGGTCTCGAGGCGACCTCGCAGTGTGGCGAGGGCGGGATGCTGCAGACCAGCTCGGCCCAGCGGGAGATCCAGAACTGCAAGATCGCCCGCGAGATCGAGTCGCGCCTCTCCAACGAGTCCGGCATCCTGGCCGCCTACGCGATCGTCACCCCCGCCAACACCGCCGGCTTCGGCTCGCGCGACGGCGCCAACGCCTCCATCCAGCTCGTCGCAGAGCCGGGCGTGGACCTCAGCGAGCGCGGCCACGACCTCGCGAAGTTCGCGGTGCACTCCAACCCGCAGCTGACGATGCAGTCGGTCTTCATCCGCACCCAGACGGGCCTCACGATCTACGATCCCCAGGGCTCGGGAGCAGGCGCCGGCGGCGAGCGCTGCGCCACGGCCTCGGACAACATCCACGACCTCACCCGCTGCGTGAACGCGCAGGTCGCGAGCGAGATCGAGGCAGACCTCGCGCGCATCGTCGGGGATGCCGAGAAGGTCACCGTGATCGCCTGGGTCGACCTCACCGCGGGTGCCACCCAGTCGACGGTCTCCGACCTCGCACCGGTCGTGCTCAACCGCAACCGCTCACGGCAGACCACCCGCAGCGGCAGCTCGAGCTCGGTCACCGAGGACACCCGCGAGGACAGCACCCCCAGCGCGACGATCACCAGCAAGGCGACCCCGCCGGGCGTGGTCGAGCAGCTGCGCCTGAGCGTGACGCTCAAGGACGTCGACCGCACCGTCGAGCGCGCGGTGCGTGACACCGTCGCCCAGATCGTGGTGCCCGACCGCGATCCCGCACCGGTGGTGCGCAACCTGCCCGCATCGGCAGCCGGCGATGCCACCGACGGCTCGGGCAGCGCCGCTGCCGGCGCGGCCAGCGAGGCCAGCGAGGCCGGCGCATCCGCGACTCCCGGCAGCGACGAGATCATCCGCGCCGACCTCGGATCGATGTCGATCGCGCTGGGCGCCATCGCCCTGCTGCTCGGCGGGATCACGGCGCTGATGTGGCGTCGAAGCCGCCGGCTCGAGGCCGAGCGCCGGGTCTTCGAGGACGAGTTCCGCAACGACATGACGCGCTTCCAGACGGTGGCCTCGCGCAACCCGGACGAGCTCGCGCAGGAGATCGAGACCTGGCTGGCTGGCCAGTCGCCGCAGGGAACGGGGCGCCCGTCATGACGCTCGGCCCGACACCCCCCGTGGACAAGGCAGTGCTCCTGCTGCGCATGCTCGACGAGCAGACGCGCGAGCAGGTGCTGGGCCGGATGGGCGAGCAGGCGCGCAGCGTGGTCGAGGAGCGGATCGTCGAGCAGGCCTCGACGCCGTCCGACCACCTGGGCGGCTCGATCGCCGACCGGCGCCGGCTGATGCGCGAGACCCTGCTCTCGATGCACCAGCGGGCCCGCGCCGAGGCTGCCGGTGTCACCAACGCGCTCGACGATCAGGCAGGGCTCGGACAGGGCGATGGCCCGCACCCGCTGGACCAGCTGGCCGAGGTCCATCCCGCCGCGGTGGCACGGGCGCTGCAGGGCGAGCAGGCCGAGGCATGGGCGATCGTCATCGACCGCCTGGCCGAGCCCGCACGCCAGACGCTGCTGGCCTGGCTCGCGCCGGCCTCGCGCGAGGCCATCGAGGCTGCGCGCGGCTCGCTGCAGGGGCTCCCGCCCCAGCTGCGGGCAACCACCGAGCGTGCAATCCAGCAGGCCGTGCTGCCCCGCGCGCTGCGCGAGCACGAGCTGCTGATGACGACCCCGATGCCCCCGATGGCCGCTGCCGGCGGCAGGAGCAGCTGATCCATGGCACAGTTCTTCAAGGCACAGGTGCTCGACGCGGATGGCTACCCGCTGCCCGAGCAGCCCGGCCCGCAGCAGCCCGGCCCGGGCCCCGTCGCAGGCCCCGCCGATGCGGAGGTCGCCGCGGCGCGCTCGGAGCTCGAGGAGATGCTGGCCACCATCGCCCGGCTGCGACCACAGGTCGACGCGCTCTCGGCGGCAGCTGCCGACACCGCCCGCCAGCAGGGCTACAACGACGGGCTTGCCCGCGCGCAGGCCGAGGTCAAGGAGCAGCTGGTCGAGGCCATGAGCGCGCTGACCGAGGCGCAGCGGGAGCGCCAGCGGATCGCCGAGGCACACACCGAGGCGCTGCGCCAGCTCGCCCTGCAGGTCGCCCGCAAGGTCCTGGGCGCAAGCTTCGAGGCAGACCCGGCGCTCGTGACCCGCGTGGTCGAGGAGTCGCTGCGGGAGATCGAGCCCAGCTACTCGCTGGAGGTGCGCGTGCACCCGTCTTCCATCGAGTTCGTCTCCGGCGCCCGCGAGGAGCTCGAGCGGCTCGTTGCCGGCGGCGGCCGCATCGAGGTGACCGCCGACCCGACCGTGGACGTGGGCGGCTGCGTGCTGTCGACCCCGGTCGGCGAGGTCGACGCACGGATCTCGACCAAGCTTGCGGTGCTCGAGGCCGCGCTCAGCGCAGACAGGAAGCAGCCCCACTGATCCTTCGCGACCAGCCCCACTGGCCGTGACCCCACCCCCCACCAGAGGTCACCGGATGACAACCGACTCCCCCACCACCTACCAGCTGCCGGCCGAGAACCTGCTCGAGCCGATGTCGACGATGCTCGCGGACCTGACCCTGACGACCGTCACGGGCCGCCTCACCCGGATCGCCGGCAAGGTCCTCGAGGCCGAAATGCCGCGCGCTGCCGTGGGCGGCCTGTGCCGGATCCAGACCCGCTCCAGCGAGGACCTGCTGGCCGAGGTCGTGGGCTTCAACGGCGAGGAGGCGATCCTCGCGCCGCTGGGCGACACGCTGCACGTGGCCCAGCGCGCCGCGGTGCGCACCGAGCCGACCCCGCTGTCGGTGCCGGTGGGCAACGCGCTGCTCGGACGCGTGCTCGATGGCCTGGGCAACCCGATCGACGGCCTCGGGCCGATCGAGCCGGAGGCCCTCTACCCGGTCGCCAACGAGCCCGCCGACCCGATGAAGCGCCAGTCGGTCACCGAGCCGATCACCACCGGGGTGCGCGCGATCGACGGCGTGCTCACCTGTGGCCGCGGCCAGCGCGTCGGGCTCTTTGCCGGCTCGGGCGTCGGCAAGTCCACGCTGATGGGCATGATCACCAAGAACTCCGATGCAGACGTCGTGGTGGTGGGCCTGATCGGGGAGCGCAACCGCGAGGTGCGCGACTTCGTGCTCGAGACCCTCGGGGCCGAGGGCCTGAAGAAGGCCGTGGTGGTGGCGGCCACCAGCGACCAGCCGCCGATGGTGCGCGTGCGCGGCTCCTTCGTGGCCACCAGCATCGCCGAGTACTTCCGCGACCAGGGCCTCAACGTCGTGCTGCTGATCGACTCGGTCACCCGCCTGGCGATGGCCCAGCGCGAGATCGGGCTGTCGGCGGGCGAGCCGCCCACCACCCGCGGCTACACCCCGTCGGTGTTCGCGATGATGCCCCAGCTGATGGAGCGCGCCGGGATGGGCGTGACCGGATCGATCACCGCCTTCTACACCGTGCTTGTCGACGGCGACGACATGAACGAGCCGATCGCCGATGCGGCCCGCGGCATCCTCGACGGGCACATCGTGCTCACCCGCGACCTCGCCCACAAGGGGCACTACCCGGCGATCGACATC
>SKUG01000164.1 GCA_007122215.1 Thermoleophilia bacterium
GAAGGACCCGGCCGCGCGCATCCGCAAGCCGCTCGCCACGATCTGATCCCGCCACGACGGCCACCGCCGCCGCTGCTATCCTGCGCGCGTGGAGCGAGCCGACCGCACAACCCGTGTTGCCGCGTTCTTCGATGTTGACCGCACGCTGATCGCCGGCGGGGCGGGCTTCCACCTTGCCGCACCGTTCCGTCGCCACGGCCTGGTCACGCGCCGCCAGCAGCTGCGGGCGGCGATCCTCGCGGCGGCGTTCTCGCTGCGGGGCGCCGACGACGAGGGCATCGAGCGGTTTGCGGCCACCGCCCGTGAGCTCATGAGCGGCTGGGACCAGCAGTTCGTGGCCCGGGTCGCCGCGGACGAGATCGAGCACCACATCGAGCCCGTGGTCTTCGTCGAGGCGCTGGAGCGGATCGAGCTGCATCGCCAGCTCGGCCATGAGGTCTACGCCGTGTCGGCCACGATGCGGGAGATCGTCGAGCCCCTGGCTGAGCTGCTCGGGCTCGACGGCGCGATCGCCTCGGAGATGGAGGTCTTCGACGGCGTGCTCACCGGCGAGATCGCCCGGCCCTGCCACGGGGAGGGCAAGGCCCAGCGCCTGCGCGAGTTCGTCGAGGGACGCGGCTTCGACCTCGACCGCTGCTACGCCTACTCCGACTCGATCTCCGACGAGCCGTTCCTGTCGATGGTCGGCCGGCCCTACGCCGTCAACCCCGACCGCCGCCTGCGCGAGCTCGCCGAGGAGCGCGGCTGGGGCATGCTCTTCTTCCGCCGCCGCCGCAGGATGCCGATCCACCACCACCGCGCCGCCCGCCTCGGCGCTGCCGGGGTGCTCCTGGGTGGCGCCGCCCTGCTCATGCGCCGCCGCGGTGCTGCCGCGATCCAGCAGCCCCACTGGGGCGTGCGCTGGGTCCGCCGCATGGGCGGCCGCTAGCCCCCGCACAACCGGCACCGTCGCGATTTTCCGCCACCAGGTGGCGGAAAATCGCCGCAGTGACGTAACGTCAGGCGCGCACCCGGGTCGGCAGCGCGTGCGTGCCGCCGACCTGCAGCTCGTGGACGCTCACATCCTCGCCCTCGAGCGCCGCTGCCAGGTCGCGCGGGCGCCCCGTGAGCGGCGGGAAGGTGCCGTAGTGCATGCCGATCACGTCCCGCACCCCGAGCAGCCGCACCGCCAGCGCGGCCTCCCGCGGGTCCATCGTGTAGTGGTCGCCGATCGGCAGCAGTGCAAGGTCGGGGGTGTAGAGCTCGCCGATCAGGCGCATGTCCGAGAAGACGTTGGTGTCGCCCGCATGGTAGATCCGGTAGCCGTCCTCGAGCTCGATCACGTACCCCGCGGCCTCGCCCGTGTAGACGGTGCGACCCGCGTACGGGAAGCTCGACGAGTGCTGCGCGTGGACCATCGTCACCTTCAGCCCTGCAAGCTCCTGCGTGCCGCCCTTGTTCATCTCCGCGAGGTTCGGGGCGCCCATGTCGCCCATCAGCGCGCACAGCTCGGGCTGGCCCACGAGCGTCGCGCCCGTGGCCTTGGCGACGGTCGCGGCATCGGCGACGTGGTCGAAGTGGCCGTGGGTGCAGAGGATCAGGTCGAGCTCGCTGACCTCCTTCCACTGGTCCGGGCAGACGGGGCTCTGCACCGTGAACGGATCGATCATCACCCGGGTGCCGGTTGCGGTCTGCAGGTGCCAGGTTGCGTGTCCCAGCCAGGTGAGCGTTGCCTCGGCCATGCGTGTCGTCCTCCCCGAACGTGGTGTGGTGGGCCGCTCGCGACCCTACCGCCGGTGGCAGCGGGAGGCCACCTGCGTGTCCACCCCCGCCCATCACGCCGCCCCGCGCGCTGGCCAGCTGCTGCCGCGACGTACCATTGCCGGCATGGTTGCATCCACTGCCCCCACCGCTGCCCCGCCACTTGCGAGCCAGGTCATCGACGCCATGCGCATCCACTCCCTCGGGGAGGGATTCGCATCCGTCGAGCTGCAGGGCCGCCCGAGCGTCGTCCGCTGGGACACCCGGGCGGTTGCCGCGCACGGGCCGCCCGAGGGCTTTGCCAGCCTCGACGATGCGCGCGCGGCAGCGCTGGAGCTTGCCGTGGACGGCTCCCGCCGCCACTTCGGTGGCCGTCCGATGGTGGTCGTGGCAGCAGCCGACCGCTACGTGCCCGTGGAGGTCGACACGAACCTCGCGAGCTTCGACCGCAGCGCCGGCGTGCCCGTCCCCGACGACGGCTTCGACCCAGCACGCTTCCTCGAGTCCCCGGCCGCGCGTGAGCAGGGCTGGCAGGTCGCCGCGGCCATCAGCGCCGGTGGCACCGAGCTCCCGCTGGGGCCGGCGCCTACGCCCGCAGCATCCCCCGATCCAGCAGGGGCCCGGCCATGACGGGCACCGCTCCCGTGGCAGCAGCTCCCGCCGGCATCGATGCCGGCCACCCGGCCATGCCACCTGCAGGTGGCATCGATGCCGGGCGCATCCTCGGCGACTTCCAGTACGTCATCCGCGAGCCCCGCGGGGCAACCCGCATCGGGCACATCGAGGCACGCTCGTGGCCGACCGATCCCGTCACCGTCGACGGTGGCTTCGACGAGGCCGTCGCGCAGGCCCGCAAGGCCGCGTCGGAGCTCGTGATGGACGGCATCCACCGCCAGCCCATCCACGTCGCCCACGGTGTGCTGCAGGGCCGCGACGGCAGCTTCCAGGTCGCACCGCTGGGTGGCTTCCACCGCGAGATGGACGCGCCGCTCTTCATCGACGGCCCCTTCTGGGATCGCACGGGGCTCGGCGTGGTGGTCTCCCGCCGCACCCCGGAGCTGGCCGCCGTCGTCGGGGGCACCGAGCTCATCGACCTGCGATCCCGCGCCGCTGGTGCCGTGATCAACCCGCGTCCGCATCCGAACCACCCCGGCATGCCCGGCCACCCGGGGCATCCGGGCCGCCCTGGCCGACCGGGTCGCCCGCCCGTCGACTAGCCCCGTGTCCGTCCTAGCTGCGGGCGCGGCAGCTGCCCGGATGGATGCCCCAGTAGCGCAGCGCCCGAAGGTTGGCCCGCGCGGCGTTGGGCAGGGGCAGCGCCGGCTGGTTGAGCACCCAGCGTGCCAGCAGCCACTCGTTGCTCGCATACATCCCGGCGAGGTCGGTTGCCATGACGCGGCTGCAGCGTGCGCTGGGGATGGACCTCGGAGACCTGTTCACGTTCGAGCTCGCGAGGCCGCAGCCGCGACCTCGCTGCTCAGTCGGTGGAGTAGGTCGGCTGCAGCCGCGCCTCGGGGCGGAAGCGGGTGATCGCCTGGTTGGCGGCGATCGCGGCCTCGCCCATGTCGATCGTGATCAGGGTGATCTTGCCCTCGTAGCCTGCGATGTCCCCGGCAGCGAACACGTTCGGGAGGTTGGTCTCCATCGCCGGGTTCACCGCCACCGCACGCCGCCCGGCCATCTCCAGGCCCCAGCCCGCGATCGGGCCGAGCGCCGACTTGAACCCCAGCAGCGTCACGAGCGCATCGCACGCGACCTGCTCCTCGGCGCCGCTGTCGCGGTCGGTGATCGTCACGGCCTCCACGTGCCCGTTGCCGTGGATCGCGGTGACCTCGGCCGGCACCCGCAGGTCGACCGTGCCCGCCGCCGCGAGCTCGCGCATCTGCGTGACCGAGCTCTCCACCGCCCGGAAGCGGTCGCGGCGGTGCACGAGCCGCAGCGGCCCTGCCACGCGATCGCTGAGCCCGAGCGTCCAGTCGAGCGCGGAGTCGCCCCCGCCGACGATCACCACCTGTCGCCCGGCAAAGTCGTCGACGCGGCGCACGTGGTAGTGCAGGCCACGCCCGGCCCAGGCATCGATGTCGTCGATCGGCAGCTTGCGCGGCTCGAACGCGCCGTGCCCGCCCGCGATGATGAGCGTGCGCGTCCACAGCTCCTGGCCCGAGCCGGAGGTCAGGCGCAGCAGCAGCTCCTCGCTCGGCAGCTCCCGGGCCTCCTCCACCGTCACCCGGCGCAGGTCCCCGCCATCCTCGGCCGTCCACATGTCGAGGCCCTCGCAGGTGGTCTCGAGC